>CACJTN010000046.1 GCA_902596325.1 uncultured Pelagibacteraceae bacterium | reverse complement strand
TCTTTATACTTTAACTAAAACATCGGCCATGAGCTTAGCACCTAAAATTAGAGTAAATGGAATAGCTCCAGGACCAACTATCAAAAATAAAAGGCAATCAAAAATACATTTTAAGAAGCAATTTTTGGCCACTCCATTAAAACAACAAGTTAATGTTAATGAGATTTCTAATGCTGTTGACTTTTTTATAAAAACCAGTTCTATAACAGGTCAAGTAATTTCAATTGATAGTGGTCAGAGCTTAAACTGGCAAACTCCAGATATAATGCGAGGAAAAGAATGAAAAGATTTTTTCTTATAATTTTATTAATTTTAATTTCGTGTATCAATGCATATGCAAACCCAAAGGAGGTTATAAAAACTGATGGTTTTGTAATTCCTACAAATAAATGGAAAGATAAAATTAAAATTGACGAAAATTTTGAAATTAATAATCCTGAAGATAAAATAATAATTATATACAATCATGGTTCTGACGGAAACGACGTTAAATTAAAACATTGCTTCTGGAGATCAGAACTTAGAAATTGGGCTCAGCTTGCTGGTGATAAAATAAATGATAAAGAAATTATGGTTTATATACATTGCCAAGGTCAACTAGAAGGTGATTTGGGTGCCAAACTAGGAAAAATAGGGATGTGGACCAAAAAGTGGGTCGGACCTTATCCAGGGACCTCAAAAATGGATCGAAGAGTTGAGGAAAATTTAAAGGTTATTAGGAAATTTGTTGACTTAGGTGTACCAAAAAAACAAATTTTTATGTCAGGTCATTCTTGCGGAGGCTGGGCAACGTTAAGGCTAACTGCAAAATATATGAATGAAGTAGGTGGAGGTATATCTTTGATGCCTGCATGTTTTTGGAATTTATCAAAAAAATATAAAGTAAAAAAAGTTGGTTACCAAAAAGCTATGGACAAATTTCATAAAAAATATCCTGGTATGGCTGGATGGAGACAAGAACAGATTGATTTAATTAAAAAAGGAAATGCACCAGTTTTAATTTTTACTCATCCTTTGGACCCGTATGAAGGATTAACATCTGATTGGATGGATGATGTTCCTAACTTTAAGAGAATAGTGGTTTCTGAAAAAAAAACAATTAATGGAAAAAAATGTAAAATTGCTGGTTCAAATTGGGAAGAACCATTAAAAGATGCGCATATAATTGATTTTGCTGATTGTTTTATGCATTATCACAAGTTAATTAAAGAATACATCGCGTCAAGACTTTAGGGTATGAAAAGAAATAATTTAAAAATTGTCAAAATTGATAAAAATAAAAGTCTATTCAATTACGAAAAAAAAGTATTAATCAAAGAATTAATATTAAATATTAAATTAGGATACTTTGATTTTGAAAAAGAGAAGCCTCAAAAAGTCAAATTTAGTCTAGAAGTTAATTATAAGGATAAAAAACCGACGAACGATAAAGATCTAAAGTCTATTGTAAATTACGACAAATTAGTAAAACTTATTAAAAAGCTGGTTAAAAACAGACATTATAATTTTTTAGAAACACTAGCAGAGGATATTTTTGATGAGCTTTTCAAAGACAAAAGAATTGATAAAATAGTTCAAAAAATTGAAAAACTTGAAATTATTAAGGATTGCTCATCAGTAGGAATTCAAATTTCGAAAAAAAGAAGCAATGCGTAATTCCGAAATAGGAAAAGAAGTAATTAAAAAACAACTTCCATTAATACCTAAATTACCTGGGGTATATAAAATGTTGAGTATAAATAACGAAATTTTATACGTAGGTAAGGCAAAAAATCTCCCTAATAGACTTAAAAGTTACGTTTCGGAGAAGAACCATATTATTCGAACAGAAAGAATGCTCTCTCAAACTAAAAAATTAGAAATTATAACAACCTCTAATGAGAGTGAGGCACTACTTTTAGAAGCCAATTTGATAAAAAAACATAAACCAAAATTTAATATTTTATTAAGAGACGATAAGTCTTTCCCATTTATTTATATTTCGAACAAATCTAAATGGCCACAAATCACAAAACACAGAGGAAAAAAAAATAAAGATGGTTTTTTCTTCGGTCCATTTGCTTCAGCAGGATCAGCTAATTGGACTATTAAAATGATTCAAAAAATTTTTCAATTAAGAGTTTGTGATGATACAGTTTTTAAAAATAGAGAGAGGCCGTGTATACTATATCAAATAAAAAGATGCTCAGGTCCATGTGTTGGTTTT
>CACJTN010000045.1 GCA_902596325.1 uncultured Pelagibacteraceae bacterium | reverse complement strand
CCATGATTATTGGCGCTATAAGGTTACCTAATAAAATCCCTAATTTAAACCATAATTTATTTAAAGGTGTAAGCATTTTCGAATTCAAAAGACCCAGCATTAGAAATATTATTGAAATTATTAAGGACCATAATCTAATTTCGTTGCCTTTAATTAGAGGCCACAAAGCTATTAAACTAAAAACAACAGCAAATACTATTCCAAAACTTTTATTGGAACCGATTTTGATATCTTTAGTGTTCAATTTATATAGTTGATTTTTGAGGCCTCATATCCTCTTTATTAATACCTGCAACTTGTACAGGTTTTTTCATCGCATCTCTTCTAAATGGTTCACCGAGTTCTTGATTTAATATTATTTCAATAAAAGTGGTAATTCCTTTTTTCTGATCCTCACACGATTGTTTTATAGCTTTTGTAGTTTCTTCCATTGTTTTAACGGTTATACCTTTTAAACCGCATGCGTTTGCAACTTTTGCATAGCTTAATTCTGGATCAAGTTCTGTTCCAACAAAATTGTCATCAAACCACAAAATTGAATTTCTTTTTTCTGCTCCCCATTGATAATTTCTAAAAATTACCATGGTAATTGCAGGCCACTCTTCTCTAGCACATGAGCTCATTTCATTCATGCTTATTCCGAAAGCTCCGTCTCCTGCAAAACCAATTACTGGTGTATCTGGACATCCGATTTTTGCACCTAAGATTGATGGGAAACCATAGCCACACGGACCAAATAAACCAGGTGCTAAATATTTTCTTGGCTTTTCAAAAGTTGGGTAAGCATTTCCGATTGCACAATTATTTCCAATATCACTCGATATGATTGCATCTTCAGGCATTGCAGCTTGAATTGCTCTCCAAGCTTGTCTTGGAGACATTCTATCTTTATCTCGCTCTCTCGCTTCCTTATTCCAAACTGTTCCTGGATCATCATCTTCATGATCAAGACTTGTTAATGTTTGTAACCAAGCCGATTTTGTTTGATGAATAAGGTTTTTTCGTTCTTCTCTGCCACTATCTCCAGCATTCGATGAAAGTTTATCAAATATTTGTTTTGCAACTTGTTTTGCATCTCCAGCAATTCCAACTGTTACTTTTTTAGTTAGACCTATTCTGTCTGGGTTCATGTCTACTTGAATTATATTTGCATTTTTAGGCCAATAATCAATTCCATATCCAGGCAATGTAGAAAAAGGGTTTAATCTAGTTCCAAGGGCTAAAACTACATCAGCTTTAGAAATTAATTGCATAGCAGCCTTAGAACCGTTGTATCCTAATGGTCCTACTGCTAATGGATGACTTCCAGGAAAGCTGTCGTTATGCTGATAACCATTACATACTGGTGCATCTAATTTTTCTGCAAGTGCTTTACATTCTTTTATTGCATCACCAATTACAACACCAGCCCCAGATAAAATCACAGGAAATTTTGCATCAGATAACATCTTCGCTGCTCTTTGAATTGCATCTTTACCTCCACCTTGTCTTTCGAATCTAACAATTGGCGGAAGTTCGATATCAATAACTTGAGTCCAATAATCTCTTGGTACATTTATTTGCGCAGGCGCAGATCCTCTTATAGCTTTTTCAATAACTCTATTTAATACTTCTGCCATTCTAGAGGGGTCTCTTACTTCCTCTTGATAACAAACCATATCTTTAAACAAATTCATTTGTTCAACTTCTTGAAACCCACCTTGCCCCATAGTTTTATTAGCGGCTTGAGGAGTTACTAATAATAATGGAGTGTGGTTCCAGTAAGCTGTTTTAATTGGTGTAACAAGTCCAGTTATACCTGGACCATTTTGTGCAATGACCATTGATATTTTTCCAGTGGATCTTGTGTAACCATCTGCAATTAGCCCTCCGTTCGTCTCATGAGCAACATCCCAAAATGTAATACCTGCTTTTGGAAATAAATCAGATATTGGCATAAATGCAGATCCAATAATGCCAAATGCGTGCTCAATTCCATGCATTTGTAAAACCTTTATAAAGGCTTCTTCTGTTGTCATTTTGGTCATTATCTAATATCTTTCGTAAAATTTAATTTTTATACAACGGGATTAATATATAAGATTACAAAAATTTCAAATAAAGAAATCGTCACAATGGCAGGCACAGATATTATAATTCATGACAAAAAAGACAATGTTGGAGTAGTAGTTATTGAAAAGATAACTCCAAATCAGGACTGTAATTGCTGGATTATGGA
>CACJTN010000044.1 GCA_902596325.1 uncultured Pelagibacteraceae bacterium | reverse complement strand
AAACTTATGGATAAATATGTTAACATTGTAATTGATACAATTTCTATTGCTCTTCCAGTTTGCATCAGAGCTGTTCCCGCAAATACTAAAACAAGATCTGGATATGCTATAGCAGCAGCTAATGAAGAATTTTTTGTTAAATTTAGATATTGGTTTGTAGTTGGTGGTATTATTATTCTTAATGCTTGAGGCATTATTACAAGTTTTAAAACTTGATTAGGAGTTAAACCTAATGATGCAGCCGCTTCTTTTTGACCCTTACTTATACCTTGTATTCCTGCTCTTACACACTCTGCTACAAATGTTGCTGTATATAAGGATAAAGCTAATGTTAGTGCAATTAACTCTGGTGGAACAGCTATACCACCGTCATATATAAATGAAGTTGCTGAAAGCTGCTTTAATACTGGTATTTCAAAATTTAATGAAACTCCTCCTGCTAAAAATGTTAAAGCTGGAAGTATAATTAATATAATTAAAGAAATATAAAATACTGGAATTTGTTTTCCTTCATTATCTCTTAATTTAGTTGCGTAATATCTGATAAAAATAATAGCTATAATTGCAGCTAAAACTGAGTAAAGGAATATATTTAAATTATTCCATATAAAAGCAGGCATATAATATCCCTTAATAGTTAAATAAGTGACACCAAATAAAGGACTTGCATCTTGTGGTAAAGGAAGTGCTCTTAGGGCTGCATAATACCAAAAAAATATTTGTAATAATAATGGTATATTTCTAAAAAACTCTACATACCAAGCAGCACTATTTCTTATTAAAAAATTTGGAGACAATCTAGCTATACCAACAATGACACCTATAATTGTACAGAATATAATTCCTAAAACTGCAACTAATAATGTATTTAATAATGCCACAACATAAGCCCACCAATAAGGATCTTGACCATCATAATCCATCAGACTAAATTGCATATCAAACGATGCTTCTTGAGTTAAAAAATCAAAACCAAAATCTATACCTCTATTTTCCATATTCATTTGAGCATTGAATGTGAAAAATAAAAAAATTAGTACTACAACAGATAAACATATAAATTGGGGCGAGTAATACTTAATTCTAGATGTGCCAAAATTTTCTAGGGTTAGACTTACTTTTGACTCTTTTAAAAATATTCCTCCTATTGAGAAAAATAAAACTGGTGTAAATACCAGTATTGGATTTGCAATTTCGTAGTAATCTTCTGTTAAGTCGCTAAATATATTTCCATAAAAAATTTTTATAAATAAATCTGCAGTTCCAACAAAAAAAAATAAGTAAGCTAAAATTCTAAATTTCATTTTACGGACAATAAAAAAAAGGGCTAGAAAAATCTAGCCCTTTTTAAACCTATTTAATAAGCTTTATCTTGCTGGTGGTACGTATAAAATTCCACCTTTTGTCCATAATTCATTTGGACCTCTATCTGGTAGAATACCAGGATCAGCAATATTTCTCTTATAGCTTTCTCCATAGTTACCAACTTGCTTGATAATTCTTAAACTCCACTCATTATCTAGACCAAAAGCAGCACCTAATTCACCTTCTGCACCAACTAATCTTTTGATTGCTGGATTATCAGAAGTTTTCATAGAATCTGCATTAGCTGATGTAATACCGTACTCTTCAGCTTCGATCATAGTGTTTAAAGACCATCTTACAATATCTTCCCACACTGAATCACCTTGTCTAACGACAGGACCAAGTGGCTCTTTTGAAATTGTTTCTGGCAATACAATATGTTCATCTGGATTGCTCATTTTTGTTCTTTGAGCAGCTAAACCAGATTTATCAGTTGTATATGTATCACATCTACCAGCATCATAAGCAGCAACGACTTCGTCAGCTTTTTCAAAAGCTACAGGCTCGTATGAAATACCTTTTGAATTAAAAAAGTCTCTCATATTTAGCTCTGTCGTTGTACCAATGTTCGTACATGCAGAAATACCGTCTTTAAACTGACTCGTTGAAGTAATTCCAGAGCTTTTTCTTACCATGAAACCTTGACCATCATAAAAGTTGACACCAACAAAAGTTAAACCAATGTCAGCATCTCTAGAAAGTGTCCAAGTAGTATTTCTTGATAAAACATCAATTTCTCCAGATGTTAAAGCTGTAAATCTTTCTTTTGCACTAAGTGGAGTAAATTTGACTTTATTTGCATCACCTAATACAGCAGCAGCTACTGCTCTACATACATCAACGTCAACACCAGTCCAGTTACCAGATGCATCAGCATTTGAGAAACCAGGAAGACCTTGTGAAACACCACATCTCACAAAACCTTTTTTCTGAGTGTTTTTTAATGTTTTT
>CACJTN010000043.1 GCA_902596325.1 uncultured Pelagibacteraceae bacterium | reverse complement strand
GATATAAAAGAGAAAATGGTAGAGCTGGAACAAGAAACCATGTCATCATTTTACCTGTGGATGACATATCCAATGCATGTGCTGAAGCTGTAGCAAATAATATTAAAGGAACAATTGCATTACCTCATTCTTATGGAAGGTTGCAATTTGGAGCCGATTTAGAATTACATTTTAGAACTATGATTGGAACTGGAAAAAATCCAAATGTTGCAGCTGTTATCGTAATTGGTATTGAGCCTAAGTGGACAAAAAGAATTGTTGATGCAATTGCAAAAACCGGAAAACCTGTCGAAGGATTTAGTATTGAGGGTGTTGGAGATATAGATACAATTGCTAAAGTATCTAAAAAAGCACAAGAATTTTCAATGTGGGCTTCTGAAAAACAAAGAGAAGAATGTCCAATGAGTGATTTATGGATTTCAGTAAAATGTGGAGAGTCTGATACAACATCAGGTCTTGCATCTAATCCAACAGTTGGAAACTTAATGGAAAAATTAGAACCATTTGGTGTTCATTTATGTTTTGGTGAAACATCAGAATTAACAGGTGCTGAAACAGTTTGTGCAAAAAGAGGTAAAACACCTGAGGCCCAAGAAAAGTTCATGAAAACATGGAACGACTACAACGATTTTATTCTTAAGGAAGCAACTAATGATTTATCCGAAAGCCAACCAACAGCTGGTAATATTGCAGGTGGTCTTACAACAATTGAGGAAAAGGCTTTTGGTAATTTTCAAAAAATAGGTAATTTAAAATTTATTGATGTTTTGCAACCTGCTGAAGAACCATGTAAAGGCAGAGGTTTATATTTTATGGACACATCATCTGCTGCAGCAGAGTGTGTAACATTACAAGCTGCGGGTGGATTTAATATTCACTTATTTCCAACTGGACAAGGTAATATAATTGGTAATCCAATAGAGCCTGTAATCAAATTAACTGCGAATCCATTAACTGCTAAAACAATGAGTGAACATATTGATGTTGATGTGTCTAAAATTTTATCTAGACAAATGAATCTAGATCAAGCAGGTGATGAATTGATCAAGGCAACAATAAGAGTTGCAAATGGTCGATTAACTTGTGCTGAAGCCCTAGGTCATAAAGAATTTGTTATGACAAAACTTTATAGAAGTGCTTAAGCCTGTTCTGCTTTCTTTTTTATTCTAGAGAAAAAATGTCGTACCATTGCTGCTCCAACCCCTAGTCCAAGAGCTAAAACGATTGAAGCTAATCCATAACTTATCGGTTGATCTTTTTGAAAATCTTTAACAAATTGTGATAACCAGTTTAAATTTTCTGGTGCAGACCTAGTTGCTTGATTTATTGCATCCTCAACAAAAAATGTATCATAAGCAATTGCAATACCTACTAACAATAAAAGTATAGCTAAGATTGCTTTAAATTCTGAGCTATCAACTCTTTCACTTATTTTCTGTCCAAACTGTACTCCCATAATTGATCCTAAAATTAAAACAGTAACTAAAATTAAATCAATTGATCCATAATTAAATGCATGAAGAACTGTCACGATTGCACTAACAAATATTGTTACAAATAAAGATGTTCCTGGAATTAATTTTGTTGGCATTCCAATTATATAAATCATGGCAGGTACTAATATAAATGCACCACCTATTCCCATAATTGCAGCAATGAAACCTACTATTAAACCAATTAATATTGGTGTAAATACACTTTCATATAGCTTTGATTTTTTAAATCTCATTCTTAAGGGTAAACCATGTATCCAATAATGAGAATGTAGTTTTTTTTTAACAACTACCTTTCTTCTGGCTCGATCTATCTCTGTTACACCCTGAACAAGCATCAATGTTCCAATAATTGCTAATATGTACATATAAGCTAGAGAAATAACTATATTTATTTTTCCTATATCTTTAAAATAAGTGAAAGTAATTATACCAAGTATTGTTCCTGCAGCTCCACCAATAACAATCATAAAACCCATCTTATAATCTAGGGTTCCTTTTAAATAATGAGTTGTGGAACCAGATATAGAAGTTCCTAAAATATTATTTGCTTCATTAGGAACTGCGTAAGCAGGAGGTATTCCCAAAAAAATCAGAAAAGGTGTCATTAAAAAGCCACCACCAACACCAAATAATCCAGATAAAATTCCGACTACAAAACTAAGAAAAAATATAAATGGAAGACTAACATAAACCTCTGCTATTGGAAGATAGAAATCCATATCAAATAACTATTCCTCTACAAAATCAAAGTCAATAAAATGATTTAGTCTTTATATACCAATAAAAGTACCAAGAAGCATAACGCTCCAATAGGCAGCTAGCCCAAAGTAGACAATG
>CACJTN010000042.1 GCA_902596325.1 uncultured Pelagibacteraceae bacterium | reverse complement strand
ACTATAGTGATCGCTTCTTTAGTTGCTTTATCAATAGCAACTGTTGCTCAAGCAAGAGATCAAATTAAGATAGTTGGTTCCTCTACGGTATTCCCTTACGCAACAGTTGTTGCTGAAAGATTTGGTGGTTCAGGATTTAAAACTCCTGTGATCGAGTCTACTGGTACTGGTGGTGGAGCTAAACTATTCTGTGCTGGTGTAGGTGAACAACATCCAGATATTACAAACGCATCAAGAGCTATGAAAGATAAAGAAAAAGCTCTATGTAAGAAAAATGGTGTTAATGATATCGTTGAGATCGTAATTGGTAACGATGGTATTACATTAGCTTACAGCAAAGATGCAAAACCAGTAAACTTTACTAAAGAACAATTATATTTAGCACTTGCTGCTCATACAGTTGTTGATGGTAAATTAGTTCCAAATATTTATAAAACTTGGGACCAAATTGACCCTAGCTTACCAAAACAAAAAATTTCAGTGATGATCCCACCAGGAACATCAGGAACTAGAGATGCTTGGAATTCTTTAGTAATGAAAAAAGGTATGACTAAAGAAGCTAAAGCTCTTTATAAAGCTGGTTTTGAAGCTGGAAATAAAAAATACAAAAAACCTCAAAAACTTTACAGAGAAGATGGTGCTGCTATTGAAGTTGGAGAAAACGATAGTTTAATCATCCAAAAGTTAACTCAAGATAAAGAAATGTTTGGTTTCTTTGGTTTCAGTTATTTCTTAGCTGCAAAAGATAAATTGCAAGCAGCAAGTATTGATGGTGGACAACCGTCATTAAAGTCTATTCAAGACTACAGTTATGCTGTTGCTAGACCTTTATTCTTCTACGTGAAAAAAGCACACGTTGGAGTAATTCCAGGCTTACATGAGTTTGTGAAAGAATTCACAACTAAGAAAGCTATTGGAAAAGGTGGTTACTTAGCAGACATTGGTTTAGTGCCATTAGACTCTAAGTTGTATAAAACAACTAGAACTAATGCTACGAAGCTAGTTGCTATGGGTGATTAATTATTCCTCGGTTAACAAATGATTAAAAAGGGGGTCTTTTTAGACCCCTTTTTTTTAAAAAAAAGAGTAAAGTCCTCACTTAAGGAGATTCTGTGAACTTAATATTATTTACATTTATTGTTCTTCTAGGTTTCACAAGCTATTATTTTGGACGCAAAAAAGCATATACAATTCAATCTACAAAAAAAAGATTAACCGCATTACCACAATTTTATGGTTATTATCTTGCAATCTGGTGTGCAATACCAGCCTTTATAATTTTTTCATTATGGGCAATTTTTGAGCCCACAATTGTAAAACTATTAATCTTAAGTGATTATTCAAATCAAGGTTATCTTGATGATGAATTAAATTTATTATACGAAAAATCAAAAGCATTGTCTCGAGGGCAATTCACTGGAGAAATTACACCTTTTATTGAAGCTTCAGCTGAAAAATATTTAAGTCTTCGATCAATAGCTCAAAGTTCAAAAGTTGTTATAGTATTATCTGCAATTATTGCCTCTGTTGCTTATGCGTATAAAAGAATTTCATCTAATTCTAGAACAAGAGAACCAGTTGAAAAAATTTTAAAAATAAAGATTGTTAAAAATAAAAGTGCCATAAAAATTGCACTCAGACCGTATAAGCGAAATCGCTGTTCAGCTTTATATCTTTTATTTAATAATTGTTCTTTATTTTTATTCATATTTTTCTCTATATTTTTTAACTACTCTCAAGGCCACAATATTTAAACAAAGTGTTACTAAAAATAATGACATACCTAAAGCAAAAGCAGCTTGCGTTTTTGGGTCGCCAAAAGCTTGGTCACCAATTAGAATAACTACAATTTGAGCTGTAATCGTTGAAGTAGACTCTAAAGGATTTAAAGTTAAATTAGCAGCTAAACCAGAGGCCATAACAACTATCATTGTTTCTCCAATAGCTCTTGAAACACCAAGTAAAATAGATCCAACTATCCCCGGCAATGCCGCGGGAAAAATAACTCTCTTAATTGTTTCTGATTTAGTTGCTCCCATAGCGTAACTTCCATCTCTTAAACTTTGAGGCACACTTGTAATTACATCGTCACTTAAACTTGAAATAAATGGTATAATCATAATACCCATTACCCCTCCTGCTGCTAAAGCACTTTCAGCTGAAACTTCAAGACCCATTGAAGTTCCTAATTCTTTCAAAAATGGTCCAACAGTTAGGGCAGCAAAAAAACCATAAACAACTGTTGGTATACCAGCTAAAATTTCAATTAATGGTTTTGCATATTGTCTAACTTTAGTTGATGCATATTCAGCTAAATAAATTCCACTCATTAATCCAATTGGGATAGCAACGCACA
>CACJTN010000041.1 GCA_902596325.1 uncultured Pelagibacteraceae bacterium | reverse complement strand
CTTTATCTGTTTGTTTTTGTGATGGTTTTTTTAAAGGTATTAAAAAATTGCTAATTTTATTTTTTTTTATATTTTCTTTGACTATATCTGGTTTTTTCTTTGGAATAATTAAGTCTGCTGAAGTGGATGTATGAGGTATAATTAAAAAAATAAGGATTATTAACAATATTTTCTTAGATTTATCTTTCATAAAATATCAAACGATTCTACAAACTATGTTATAAATATTTATGTTTAAAGGATCAAATGTTGCTATTGTTACCCCATTTAAGAATAATAAGCTAGATGAAGAAGCTTATTTAAAACTAATTAATTTTCATTTAGAAAATGGAACAAATGGTTTAGTTCCAGCTGGGACAACTGGTGAGTCTCCAACTTTAAGTCATGATGAACACGAGAAAGTCATTGAAATTTGTATTAAAGAGTCAAATGGAAAAATTCCTGTAATTGCTGGTACAGGCTCAAATTCAACCGAAGAAGCTGTTGCCTTAACTAAACATGCTGAAAAAGCAGGTGCTGACGGAGTGCTTGTAGTAACGCCATATTACAATAAGCCTACTCAGGAAGGTTTATATCAACATTATAAAAAAATTAATGATAATACCAATTTACCAATCATAATTTATAATATACCTAGCCGATGTGTAATAGATATGTCCGTTGACACTATGGCAAGATTATTTGAATTAAAAAATATTGCTGGAGTTAAAGATGCTACAGGTGATTTAGATAGATTAGATCAAACAATAAAAAAATTAGGAAATGAATTTATTCAGCTAACTGGCGAGGATGGCTTAGCTTTAGAATTCAATAAAAGAGGTGGTGTGGGTGTTATTTCTGTTACCGCAAATATTGCGCCAAAGTTATGTTCTGATATGCAAAAATTTTCTAAATCAAATTTAGATAACGAGTTAAAAGAAGCTCAAAAAATTGATAAAATTTTACAACCTGTGCATAAATCACTTTTCATTGAAAGCAATCCCGCACCTGTTAAGTATGCAGCAAAACTTTTAGGTTTGTGTAGTGATGAAATAAGATTACCACTAGTAAATATTAAAAAAGATACAGAAGAAGTGGTAAAGAAAGCATTAAAGTCTGCAGAATTAATATAATGAAAAAAAAAACCAATAATGGTTTAAAGATAATTTCATATAATAGAAAAGCTAGTTTCAATTACTTCTTTAATGATCTGATTGAAGCGGGAATAGTTTTAAAAGGGTCTGAGATAAAATCTGTCAGACAAGGCAAAGTTAATATTGCCGAGTCCTATGCAGTAGAAAAAAATGGAGAGATTTATCTAATCAATTCACATATTCCATTATATAAAGCTGCTAGTTACATAAACCATAATCCATATGCTGAGAGAAAATTATTGTTTAATAAAAAGGAAATTAATAAGCTAATTGGAAGAATGAATGAAGATGGATTTACATTGGTTCCTACCAAAATGTATTTTAAGAAAGGTAAGGCAAAAGTTGAAATTGCAGTAGCTAAAGGAAAAAAAATGCATGATAAAAGACAAACAAAAAAAACTAGAGACTGGAACAGAGAAAAGGCGAGATATTTTAGAAAAAGTAGTTAATATAGCATATTTATCCATAGGATCTAATTTAGGTGATCGTATCATAAATATTGAGAAGACAAAAAATTTAATACTATTTCATAAAATGAATATTTTAAAAAGTTCTTCATTTTATGAAACCCCATCATGGCCAAACACAAAGCTTCCAAAGTATATAAATATTGTTCTAAAAATTAATACGGATTTGTCCCTTCCAAATCTTTTTTTAAATTTAAAAAATATTGAAAAATTAATTGGAAGAACTCCTGGCCCAAGAAATTCACCTAGAGTCTGTGATATAGATATAATAGATTACAATCAAAAAAATTATTCGATTAAGATTAAAAAAGACTTTTTGATAGTACCTCACCCAAGAATGTCAGTTAGAAATTTTGTATTATTGCCACTTTTTGAAATTTGTAATCATTGGAAGCATCCTAAAACTAAGCAAAAAATAACAGAATTAATGTCAAAATTACCATTAAGTAGCATAACAGCTATTAAAGTTATGTGATTTAATGGTATAAGTAATTATGCTTAAACCAGATGATTTAATAAACAAAGTAAAATCCTACAACAGGTTTTTAAATCCAGAGACTTTATCAAAAGCATATGACTTTGCATTGAAAGCACACGAGAAGCAAAAAAGAGACGAGGGTTCACCATACATAATTCATCCGGTGGCTGTAGCGAATATACTGACAGAATTAAAATTAGACAGTGCAACAATTGCTACAGGTTTGTTACATGATACCATAGAGGATACTCATGCCACATACAAAACTATAGAAAAAGAATTTGGAAAAGAGGTTGCTGATTTGGTCGATGGAGTTACCAAAATTTCTGT
>CACJTN010000040.1 GCA_902596325.1 uncultured Pelagibacteraceae bacterium | reverse complement strand
TTTTTAATCTCATCGTAGTTAAGATTTTTAACACTTTTGTTTATCTTAAATAATCTATTTAATGTAAAATCATGAAAACATATTATTTTGTTATCTTTGGTAAAATGAATGTCTGTTTCTATTCCGTGCTTTTTATTAAATGACTGCTTAAAAGACTTTAGACAATTTTCTTTGAGTTTTTTATTCGCTATTCCTCGGTGAATTATATTCATGCAAAAAAAAAGGGCCCTGTAAACAAGGCCCTTTAATATTTTATAAAGTTATAAAATTATGGAAGCCAACTTTTCCATTTATTTGGATTGTTTTTCTTCCACTCCGCTACAACTTCTTTAAGATCTCTGTTCTTTTGCTTAACTTCAACTAACATTACTGCTTGATCAGCATTATCAAATTTCATTTTTGTGAAAAATTTAGCTGCATCAGCATGCTCAGCTTTAGCAAATGTTGCAGGATTACCGTAGTTCATTGTGTAGTCTTTAGCCCAACCAGTTGCTGGCCATGCTGCAGTACCACAATCTTTCCAGTTATTCGCCTCTGTAAAAGAGTCACAAGTTTTGTGTTCTGGAAGTCCTACACCTACCATGTCATAAGCACCAAAGAACCAATGAGGTTGCCATAGATATAATAAGAATGGCTCTTTTCTCTCATATGCTGCAACAGCTTCTGCAATAGCAGCAGCCTCTGTTCCTAATTCATCTGCTTGAAAATCAATTCCTAAAAGATCTAACCTTTTTTGGTCATGACAGTTCCAACCAGCTACAGGACATCCGATTAGTCTTCCTCTTTTTCCTGACTCAATTGTTGCAAACTTATCTTTGTGTTTGTTTAAATCTTTCCAACTTTTAATGCCGAATTTATCAGCAGCATATTTTGGAATAAAGTAGTCAGACAAACCAATTATACCAGTTGTTCCTAGAAGTTTTACACTTCCATCACCTTCGTAATTAAACATTGTCTTACCATCATAAATCAGCGGACCTTTCATCATTACAGTGTCAGCTTCCGCATAACTTGGCCAACTCTCGCAAGCAAAGTCTATTTCACCAGCTGCGATTGCTTCCCACAGTCCAGTTCCTGATGGGAATACTACTCTTTTTATTTTGTATCCTAATTCATCTTCTAGAATACTAACAGCAACTTGACACGTAATCTCTCCTCCTGTCCAGTCTGCTACTGCAGCTGTTAATCTTTTTGCAGCATTTGCAGTTCCAAAACTAGAAATAACAAGGACTAAAGAAAGCATCATTGCTGATATCTTTTTAGATATATTCATTATTATTTTCCCCTTAATTAATTAATTAATAAGCTTATCTTAAAACAAAATAACACTTGATGTAAAGTTTTTAAATGTAACGTTATAATACGTTATTTTATAAGGTTTATAGACCTAAAGCCTCTCTTTGTTTCTTAGTCCAAGCTAATGAGATTCTGTCAATGATAATTGCCATAAGCACAATTCCAATACCTGCAGCCAATCCTCTTCCAGTATCTGATCTTGCAAGTCCATTAAACACCTCTAAACCAAGTCCCTTTCCACCAATCAAAGGTGTTACAATTTGCATCGCAAAAGCCATAATAACCGTTTGATTAAATCCTATAACTAAACTTGGAACTGCTAATGGAAATTTTACTTTATTTAAAGTTTGTAAAGTAGTTCCACCAAATGATCTTGAAACTTCAGAAAACGTACCAGATACTTGCGTTAGACCAAGAGATGTTAATCTAATTATAGGAGGAATAGAATAAATCACAGTAGCAAGAACTGCAGAAACTATTCCACCTCCAAAAAACATTAAAACTGGTATTAGATAACAAAAGTAAGGAAGAGTTTGCATCGCATCCAGTACAACATTTTGGATATTTTTAAATCTTGGATTATACGATGCAATAATTCCTAATGGCACTCCAATTGCAAAACATAAAGCAACCGAAACTAAAACAGAAGATAGTGTTATCATTGATTGAGGCCAAATTCCGCAAGCGCCTATAAAAAGGAGAAGTAATACAGTGATTAAAGCAAATCTTAATCCCACTGTATAATATCCAATTAATGCAAATACTGCGGTTGTGTACCACCATGGTGTATGTGTTAGAAAAGTATCAAGAGGATTTAAAAGATTTAGATAAACGAATGCTCTTAAACCTTTTGTAAATGCAATAAATCCAGGATTTACTGTAAGTGATTTTACAGTATCTGCAATTGGTTGTCTTATAGAGAGTTTCCATTCCTCTGGAAATGTTCCGATGCTGAAAATATTTGAGTCTATAAAACTAATAATAAAAAAAACAATAAATGAAGGAATGATATAGTATCTGTTACCAACAAATTCTCCAATATCTCTTCCTAAAGGCTTGTTAAATAAAGAAGTAATAAATTCTGCTGCATATGAAATTAAATTTGTAATTTTCTTACATACTAAATTTATTATTGCGTGCGAATAACTTAAAGGTTTTTCGAAAATTCTAGCAA
>CACJTN010000039.1 GCA_902596325.1 uncultured Pelagibacteraceae bacterium | reverse complement strand
GGAGCTGTATTCTTTTTAGCTGGCTCAAGCACAATTTTAAATTTCTTTATTTTAGAATTTTTTAAAGATTTTCTTACTTGTGATAAATATTTGTTATTAGTGCTTATGATGGGATAATCGAAGATCGGATTTTTAATCCTTTTTAATGTTTTTTTCATCAGGTTCCATCCTCCAAAGTCAATAAACTGCTTTGGTTGATGGTGTTTTTTATCTTCCCACAGTCGAGTGCCTGCTCCACCACACAAAATAACTGGCCTAATTTTCATTAAATATCAGCGTAAACTTTTACCTCGTTTTTTGCTCCTGGATGTGTTGGTGCTCCTAGATATGCAGGTCCAACAGTTTGTGCATATTTCCAAAGGGTTCCATTACCAAAATTAATTTTCTTTGGTTTCCATTTTTTCTTTCTTTTAGCTAGTTCTTTTTTTGATAACCTTACGTTAATAGTTCCTTTTTTAGCATCTATATCAATTACATCACCATTGCGTAAAAGGGCTATTGGACCGCCAATAGAGGCCTCAGGACCTACGTGACCGATACAGAAGCCTCTGGTAGCCCCAGAGAACCTGCCATCAGTTATAAGGGCTACTTTCTCGCCTTTTCCTTGACCATAGATAGCTCCTGTTGTTTGAAGCATTTCTCTCATACCTGGTCCACCTCTTGGTCCTTCATATCTAATAATTATGATATCACCATCTTTGTATTGTTTTTTTTGAACAGCTTTATATGCAGCTTCCTCAGTATCAAAACATCTTGCTCTTCCTGTAAATTGTAATTTTTTTAGACCAGCAACTTTAACAATTGCACCTTCGGGTGCTAAGTTTCCTTTTAATCCAACTACACCTCCATCTGGAGATAAAGGATTATTATGTTTTCTCATTACCTTTTGTTTTAAATTAAATTTAACTTTTTTTAAATTTTCTCTCATTGTTTTACCAGTTACAGTTAAACAATCTCCATGTATGTATCCACCTTCCATTAAAGTTTTTAATAGCATTGGTACTCCTCCTGCTTGCCACATATCTTTTGCAACATATCTTCCGCCTGGTTTAAGATCAGCTAGATAAGGAGTTTTTTTAAAAATTTTTGCAACATCCATTAAATCAAATTTAATACCTACTTCATTTGCAATTGCTGGTAAATGTAATGCTGCGTTTGTTGAACCGCCTGTTGCTGCAACTATTGTAGCTGCATTTTCTAAAGCTTTTCTTGTAACTATATCTCTAGGTCTTATATTTTTCTTAAGCAAATTCATTACAGCTTTTCCACTTAACATTGCGTACTTATCTCTTTGTTCATAAGGAGCTGGTGTTCCAGCAGAATAAGGTAATGCAAGTCCAATTGCTTCTGAAACACATGCCATAGTATTTGCTGTAAATTGGCCACCACAAGCACCAGAGCTTGGACAGGCTTTTAATTCAAGTTTTCTTAATGCGTGTGCTGACATTTTACCTGAAGAATATTTTCCTACACCTTCAAATACATCAACTACGGTTACATCTTTACCATTAAATCTTCCAGGCAAAATAGATCCACCGTAAATAAAAACGCTTGGCACGTTCAGTCTAACCATCGCCATCATTAGACCTGGTAAGGATTTATCACATCCTGCAACACCAACTAATGCATCATAACAATGACCTCTTACAGTTAATTCAGTTGAATCTGCAATTACATCTCTTGAAATTAACGATGATTTCATACCCTCATGACCCATCGCAATTCCATCAGTTACAGTAATTGTACAAAATTCTCTTGGGGTCCCACCGTTACTCTTAACTCCTTTTTTAACTGATTGTGCCTGCCTCATTAAGGCGATATTGCATGGTGCTGCTTCATTCCATGTTGAAACTACGCCTACAAAAGGTTTTGCAACATCTTTTTCTGTTAAATCCATTGCATAATAAAACGATCTTTGTGGTGCTTTATCAGGTCCTACTGATGTATGTCTGCTAGGTAATTTCTTTTTATTAAATTTTAACATTATAGATTTTGAATTATTAATGAAATTTTCTTAACATCATTTTTTAAATTATTATAGTTATTTTTTTCTTGTTCAACAACAGTTTTGGGAGCTCTATCTACAAAATTTTTATTTTGTAACCTTTTATTAATGCCTTCCATTTCCGAATTATATTTATTTTGTTTTTTTATAAGATTTTCTTTAATAATTTTAAGATCTATATTCTCTTCAAAATAAACCTTGATTATATCTCCTCCAATAACCATTGTCGCTGAAGGTTTATCCAAATCTTTATTGAAAAAATTATTTACTCTAGCTATTTTTTTTAAAGTATTTTCGTTTTTTTCATAAAAATTGGACTTTTTATTCTTTATACTGCTTAATGATACATCAACAAATGAGCCAGGACTTATATTTAGTTCGTTCTTAAATGATCTAAGTGAAGAGGTAAAATTAATAATATTTTCAACATTTTTTATTTCATTGTTCTTTAAAGGTTTTTCATTAATCCAATTAGAATACATAAGGTAGTTTTTGCCTGATTTATCTAGCTTATTTTTCAGCCATATTTCCTCAGTTACAAACGGTATGAATGGGTGCATTAAAATTAATATTTGGGTGAAAATAAAACCAGAAACATCCTGTGTTTCTTTTATATTTTGC
>CACJTN010000038.1 GCA_902596325.1 uncultured Pelagibacteraceae bacterium | reverse complement strand
GCGCTAATGCTTTTTGCTTATTTTATTGAAAGTACAATTAAAAGTACAAGAAGATTGAAACTTGTTGAAGTTGTATTTTTATTAAAACAAATTACTAATCACGAGATGGATCTTAGATTTGAGGCAGCTGCAGCAAACGAATTTGCTGAGAATACTAAAAACGATGTTGGATTTAAAGTTCCAAAAATTTATTGGAATTTTACAAGTGAGGAAGTACTTACACTAGATTGGATTGAGGGAGTTTCAATAAGAGAGAAAAACGAATTAGAGAAGAAAAATATTGACATTAAAAGTATAGCAAACGATGTGATTCAGCATTTTTTAAGACACGCAGTTAGAGACGGGTTTTTTCATGCTGATATGCATCAAGGGAATTTATTCGTAAATGAGAATGGTCAGATTGTACCTGTTGATTTCGGGATAATGGGCAGAATCGATAAGATTAATAGAAGATTTCTTGCTGAGATTTTATACGGTTTTATAAAAAGAGATTATAAAAAAGTAGCAGAGGTCCATATTCTTGCAGGACTAGTCCCTAAAGATACTCAAGTTGAATCCCTATCACAAGCTTTAAGATCTATAGGTGAGCCAATTTTTGGGCAGAAAGTTAAGGATATTTCAGGAGGGAAATTATTAAAACAATTATTTGATATAACTGATAAGTTTAATATGCAAACTCAACCTCAACTTTTGATGTTACAGAAAACTATGGTCGTTGTAGAAGGGGTGGCAAGAAAATTAAATCCAGATACCAATATATGGGATACCTCTAAACCAGTTTTGGAAAAATGGCTCAAAGAAAGTAAAGATCCAATAAATAATTTTAAAGACACGATTAAAGATACAGCTGAAGCGTTGAAAAGACTACCTGAACTTCCTGAGATAATGGACAAAGCTAATCAGGCATTAACCTACTTGTCTAGTGGAAAGATACCACAAACCTCTACATCTTATTCTGCATTTAAAGAAAAACAATTAGAAATTAAATCATTTAGAAATCAAAGTATTATTGGTATAATATTTCTTGTTTTTTTTGGTATCATAGTATTTTAATCTAGAAATGAATTATTTAAATAATAAAAAAATACTTCTTATTATATGTGGAGGAATTTCTGCATATAAAAGTCTCGATTTAATAAGATTGCTGAAAAAAAATGGATCTAGTGTTAAAACAATTCTTACTAAATCTGCAGAGAAATTTGTTACGCCTTTATCAATAGTCTCATTATCGCAAGAGAAAATTTATACAGATATATTTGATTATAATAATGAAGCTGAAATGGATCATATATCGCTATCAAGGTGGGCTGACGTAGTTTTAATCGTCCCTGCAACAGCAAATACTATAGCAAAACTAAGTAATGGAATAGCTGATGACCTTGCTACCACGGTTGTTTTAGCCTCAAATAAAAAAATGTGGGAACATATTTCCAATAAACATAATGTTCAAAAAATACGAGAGTTTGGATACAATGTAATAGGCCCAGATATAGGTGATATGGCTTGCGGTGAATATGGTGAAGGAAAAATGTCGAGTGTGGAAGATATTTTTAATGAAATTAATAATTACTTTAAAATCATTAGTAATAATAAAAAACTAAAAGCTTTGGTAACTGCAGGTCCCACTGTAGAGCCAATTGATCCTGTAAGATTCATATCTAACAAATCAAGCGGAAAGCAGGGATATGAAATTGCAAGAGCATTAGCTGATAATGGATACGATACGACTCTTATAACAGGGCCAACAAACCTAAAAATTCCCTCCAATTTAAGCGTAATAAAAATTAATACTGCCGATCAAATGCTTGAACAAACATTAAAAAATTTACCAGCTGATGTAGCTATCTTTTCTGCTGCTGTTTCAGACTTTAAAATAGATAACTTTAATGAATCTAAAATTAAAAAATCAGAAAATATGAAATTAAACTTAAAAAGAAACAGTGATATTCTGAACCTAGTATCTAAACATAACTCTTTAAGACCAAAATTGGTAATTGGTTTTTCAGCAGAAACAGACAATCTCGAGAAAAATTCTAAAATTAAATTGAATGAAAAAAATTGTGACTGGGTTATTGCGAATGATGTAAGTAATAATGATATAGGTTTTAATTCAGATTTTAATGAGGTTTCAATATTTTATAAAAATAAAAAATCAGAAGTCTTACCTAAAATGAAAAAAGCTTTGTTGGCAAAAGAAATTGTAGAGAAAATTAATCAAGAATTAAATTAATAATATGATCAAGGTTATGATTAAGAAACTTGATCCTAATGTTGAGATGCCTGAATATAAAACCGCTGGGTCTTCAGGTGTTGATTTAATGGCGAATTTAAATGAGAAAATTACTCTAAAATCTGGGGAGTCGTGCATAGTGCCTACTGGATTATCTATTTCTATACCTAAAGACTGTGAGGTGCAAATTAGGCCGAGATCAGGGCTAGCAGCAAAGTCTCAAATAACAGTTTTAAATACACCAGGAACAATTGATAGCGATTACAGAGGTGAACTTAAAATTATTCTTTTTAACCATGGTAAAAATAAATTTATAATAAATAATAAAGATAGGATTGCACAAATGGTACTTATTCCGATATTAAAATTCGACTTTCAAGAAGTAGATGATTTAGATAATAGCGAAAGAGGATCTGGCGGATTCGGTTCAACTGGGAAATGAGTTATAGATTAAACAAATACCAACTTGAAAAATATTCAAGACAAATAATATTAAAAGATGTGGGTGCTTTAGGTCAAAAAAAA
>CACJTN010000037.1 GCA_902596325.1 uncultured Pelagibacteraceae bacterium | reverse complement strand
CACATTCCGTTTTAAAAGAAAAATTTCTTTGATAAGTTGAATACATATAGGGTGTGAAAGATTTAAACTCAGCGGCACAGGTGTCGACTTTCTTATAAACTGGAAAGACTTTTAAAGCTTTTCTTTTTGATTTAACAAATTTTTCTTTTATGCCTGTTAATTTCGATAATTTCTTGTCAGAAAAACCAATTGATTTAATTCTATTAAATTCACCAAATGATTTTGGTAGCCCTCTTTTTTTTAAAATTTTTTCTTCATTAACTAATTCTTCTATTTGACTTAAAAACCAAGGATCAATTTTCGACAGTGACTGTATTTTGTTAATTGAAATGTTTTTTCTAAATGCCTCAGCAACTAATAGTAGTTTATTTGGTATATTTTTTTTTAACTCTCTTAAAATATCTGTTTTTTTATAATTAAATATGTCATCTAATCCAGACAATCCTATTTCTAAAGAAACTAATGCTTTTTGAAGAGATTCTTTAAAGTTTCTTCCAATAGCCATCGCTTCGCCAACTGATCTCATTGATGTGCCCAATATTGCTTTTGTTTCGCTAAATTTTTCAAATGTGAACCTTGGAATTTTCGTTACTACGTAATCTATCGTAGGCTCAAAAGAAGCTGGTGTAACTTTAGTAATTTCGTTGTTTAGTTCATCTAAAGTATAACCAACTGCCAACTTTGCAGCTATTTTTGCTATAGGAAATCCTGTGGCTTTAGAAGCCAAAGCAGAAGATCTAGATACTCTTGGGTTCATTTCAATAATCACCATTCTTCCATTTTTTGGATTGATTGCGAATTGAACATTAGACCCGCCTGTCTCAACACCGATTTTTCTAAGGCAAGCTATCGATGCATTTCTCATTACTTGATATTCTTTATCTGTTAAGGTTAAAGCAGGGGCGATTGTTACCGAGTCTCCAGTATGTATACCCATTGGATCAACATTTTCTATTGAGCAAACAATTATACAATTATCTTTTCTGTCTCTAACCACTTCCATCTCGTATTCTTTCCAACCCTCAAGACATTCCTCAATCAAAACTTGATTTTGTGGGGACTCGTGCATCCCCTCTTTAACTATTTTAAAAAAATCTTTTTTATTTTTTGCTATTCCCCCTCCTAAACCTCCTAAAGTAAATGAAGGCCTTATTATTGCTGGAAGACCTATTTTCTTTAAGCACTTAGATGCATCGGAAAATTTGTTTATTATTTCTGATTTTGGCAGATCAATTCCAATCTCTGCCATATTTTTTCTAAATCTTTTTCTATCTTCCGCATTTGCTATTGCCTTTGATTTTGCTCCGATTAATTCAATTTTATACTTTTTAAGTAGACCTGTTTTTTCAGCTTTTATTGCTAAATTCAGAGCTGTTTGACCACCCATAGTAGGCAAAATTGCATCGGGTTTTTCTTTTTTTAATATTTCCTCAAGCACTTCAAGAGTAATAGGTTCTATATAGGTTTTGTCAGCTACTCCTGGATCTGTCATGATGGTTGCTGGATTTGAATTAATTAAAATTACTTTATAACCCTCATCTTTTAAAGCTTTACAGGCCTGTGTACCTGAGTAATCAAATTCACATGCTTGACCAATAATTATTGGACCAGCCCCAATGACTAAAATTTTTTTAATGTCTTTTCTTTTTGGCATACTTTTTAACTTCTTTTATAAACTCATTAAATAAATATTTACTATCTTGTGGCCCCGGATTTGCTTCAGGATGATATTGAACTGAAAAAACTGACTTGTTGACTAATCTTAACCCTTCAACAGAATTATCGAATAAAGACTTGTGAGTTATTTTTACATTTCTCGGCAAGCTACTTTCTACTATTTCAAATCCATGATTTTGACTTGTTATTTCAACTTTTCCAGTTAAATAATTTTTTACAGGATGATTGGCACCTCTATGGCCTAATTTCATTTTTCTTGTTTTTGCATTTAATGCTAATCCTAGAAGTTGATGTCCTAAACAAATACCAAATATAGGAATATTTTTTTTTATAAGATCTCTAATAACCGGAATTGCATATTTGCCTGTGGCGGCAGGGTCACCAGGTCCATTAGATAAAAATACACCATGTGGTTTTAATTTAAGTATTTTTTTTGAGGATAAATTACAAGAAACCACTTTCACTTCACAGTCGTAATCTGAAAAGTATCTTAGGATATTTTTTTTAATCCCAAAGTCTATTGCTACTACTCTTAATTTATTTACCAAAGATTTTTTAAAACCGAGACCTTTTTTCCAAGTTTTTAAACCTTTCCAGGTATAATTCTTCTTAGTTGTAACTTCTTTTGCAAGGTCTAAACCATTTAAACCATGCCATTTAATTGACCTATTTATTAATTTTTTGATATTGAAAATCCCGTTTTTACTAACTGATAAAGTTCCTTTAGGAGCACCCTTGTCCCTAATAAAGTTTGTTAAACTACGAGTATCAACTCCTGTAAGACCTACAACTTTATTCTTTTTTAACCATTGGTCTAAATGTAGTAATGATCTGTAATTGGATGGATTTGTAATTTCAGAGTTGAATATTACACCTCTAGTCCAAATTTTGTCTGATTCCATGTCTTCTTTGTTGGCCCCAACATTTCCAATATGAGGAAACGTAAAATTTATAATTTGACCAGCGTATGACGGGTCAGATATGATCTCTTGATATCCAGTTAAAGAAGTATTGAAACATACCTCTCCTGTTGTTGTACCATTATAACCTAAGCCTATTCCTTTAAAAATAGTCTTGTTATCAAGAACTAAAATGCCTTTTTTAAATTGATTGTTTTTGTTGAAATAATC
>CACJTN010000036.1 GCA_902596325.1 uncultured Pelagibacteraceae bacterium | reverse complement strand
TGTATTTATTCTCTTCGGACCAAATATCTTTAAGTTCTTTTCTAGAATATCTTTCTATCATTAATTATAAGGGGGCTTCACATAACCATTAACAGATTCTGTGAATATTTCATATCCATTATCTTTTATACCAACAGTATGTTCAAATTGTGCAGACAATGATTTATCTTTAGAAACCGCTGTCCATCCATCATCTAAAATTTTAACATCGTATTTGCCTGAGTTTATCATTGGTTCTATTGTAAAAGTCATTCCCGGTCTTAACTCAGCACCAGTATTTTTTTTTCCATAATGAAGAATATTAGGCGGTTCATGAAAATTGTCTCCAATACCATGACCACAAAAATCTCTTACGACTGAAAAGCCTTTAGCCTCAACATAAGTTTGAATTTCATGACCAATATCTCCTAGTTTTAATCCAGGTTTAAGAATTTTAATTGATTTCATCAAAGACTCATATGTTGCATCAATTAAATTTTGTGCTTTTACTGAAATTTTTCCAATGGAATACATCCTGCTTGTGTCTCCATAAAAACCGTCTACCATTGCAGTCACATCAACATTCAAGATATCTCCCTCATCTAATATTCTTTCGCTAGGTATTCCATGACAGATGACATGATTTAATGATGTACATAGAGATTTTGGAAAACCCCTATAAAATAATGGTGCTGAGTATCCACCATTATCTCTTATATATTCATAACCTAATTTATCTATTTTGTTGGTTGAAACTCCAGCCTTTATTTCATCAGTTAACATATCCAATGTTTTTGAAGCAAGGTTTCCTGCAATTTTCATTTTTTCAAATTTTTCTTTATAGTCACTCATCTAATATTACGATTTTTTTATCTATTTTAATTTCTTTTGATCCTACTTTACAGTTATAAGCAATAAATTTTACACCAGACTTTTTAGCTAGTTTATAATTCTTATAGTATTCTTTATCGATATCTTTAGCTATTCTAAAATACTTGCAATTCTCAATTTGTACCAAAAATAATACATAACATTCATAACCTTTTTTATGAGCATCTATTAAAGTTTTAATATGTTTACTACCTCTGGTGGTTATGGCATCAGGAAATTCTGAGGTTTTGCCGTCTCGAATTAGTGTAACATTCTTGACTTCAATAAATATTTTTTTTTTATTTTCTTCAACAAGAAAATCAAAACGTGTTTCTTTATTATAAAATTTTTCTGTAATAATTTTGTCTATGTTTTTAAATTCCAATAAAGTATTATTTTGTAGTCCTTCATGAACTAATTTATTTGCGAGATGAGTATTTACACCAATCACATTTTTTTTGGTTTTTAGTATCTGTAATGTGTATTTTAATTTTCGTTTTGGATTATCATTTTTTAAAACCCAAGCATCATTATTTTCATTTAACAAACCCATCATTGATCCGGTATTAGGACAATGGGCTATAATTATCTCTTTATTTACTTTAATATCAGCAAAAAACCTTTTATACCTTTTCAAGAATTTGCCTTTAATTAAAGCTTTGGTAAATTTCATAAAGAAAAATATATATATAAAATGAGCGAAAATTCAAAATTTAATGCTGCTATATTGATTATTGGTAATGAGATATTATCAGGAAGAACTCAGGACACAAATACAAGTACTCTTGCTACTTGGTTAAACTCATTAGGAGTGAAAGTATTAGAGGTAAGAGTCATTCCAGATGTTGAGCAAACAATTATAAGCTCGGTAAATTTGTTGAGAAAACAATATACATATGTTTTTACATCAGGTGGAATAGGTCCAACTCATGATGATATTACTTCTGAGTCTGTTTCTAAAGCATTTGAACTTCCATATGAAAGACATGAAGAGGGTTATAAAATTCTTGAAGCATATTATAAACCAGGGGAATTTAATGATGGTAGGCAAAAAATGATATGGATGCCAAAAGGTGCAAAATTAATATTAAATCCTACAAGTGGAGCACCCGGGTTTTATGTTGAAAATGTGTTTGTATTACCTGGTGTTCCGTCAATATTAAAATCAATGTTGGGAGGAATTAAAAATAAAATTGTAGGTGGAAATCCTATAATTAGCCATACAATTAGTTTAAGAACTTTCGAAAGTCATATTGCTGAGTCTTTAACCTCAGTGCAAAATAAATATCAAAATGTTGAGATAGGTAGCTATCCTTTTTTTCATGCTGGAAAACTTGGAGTATCTATTGTAATTCGATCAGATGATGAAAAATTAATCAAAGAATGTAGCTTAGAGGTTATGAATTTTGTTAATGACAAAAAAATTGAAGTAGTTAATCGTTAAAATGCTCTATTTTGCATACGGAAGTAATCTAAATCATTTTCAAATGAAAAAGAGATGCAGAGATAGTAAATTTTTGGAAAAAATCGAATTAAAAAATTTTAGACTAACTTTCAGAAGCATATATCGTGCAGCTGATATTGAGCCGAAAAAAAACTTTATTGTTCAAGGAGCCTTGTTTAATATCTCAAAAACTGATGAAAAAAAATTAGATTTGTACGAGGATTTTCCAAAATTATACAAAAAACATTATTTTTTTTATAACAAAAAAAAAGTAATGACGTATGTAATGGTAAAAAAAACTCCATTTATGTTTCCCAAAGAACGTTATTTAAATACTATCAAGCAAGGTTATAAAGATTGTGAACTCGATTATGATTTTTTAAAAAAAGCTTTAATAAATTAATTTTTTATAATTATTTAATTATAGATGAAAAAAAAATATTATAACTCATTATTAAACTTTAGATATATTTCATATACATTTTTTGTAGTCACTATATTTGTTTCATTTTATTTTGATGAGGATTCTGCAGGAGGAGCAAGATATGATTACTCAATAAT
>CACJTN010000035.1 GCA_902596325.1 uncultured Pelagibacteraceae bacterium | reverse complement strand
TGCCAATTTCAAATAATAAAACTTCATTAGTGTACTCAATTTTTGATAACAATAATTCAAAAATAAATGAGGAAAAAGTAATTGATTTGATTAAAAATTATAACACTAAATATAAAATTACTAGTTTTGAGAAATTTGAGAGTTTTAAACTACAATTTTCTTTACTTAGAAATTATTTTAGACAAAATGTTCTTGCCTTTGGAGATCAAGCACACACTATTCACCCACTAGCTGGTCAAGGTTTCAATATGACATTAAGAGACATAAAGTATTTTTTAAAGTTAATAGATGAGAAGATCAAATATGGTTTAAACTTAGATAGTTCGATCCTTGAAGAATTTGAAAAAAATAATAAATATAAAAATGTAATCTTTGCTAATTCAATTGATTTTATTCATGAATTTTTTAAATTTGAAAAAAAATTGCCAAAGGGATTATCTGAAAAATTATTTCTTTACTTTAATAAAAACAGTGCGTTTAAAAAATATATTTCTATTTTAGCTGATAGAGGTTTTTAATTCAAAACTATTGAATAGTAGTATTACTAAATTTGTCGAGTATGTAAGTGTGTAATATTTCCTCTAGTTTTTCTCTTCTTTTATTTAAGTTTGTGGCCTCTAATAGTATTTGTTTTTCCTCAAGAGAAAATGGTGATGCCATTGATAAAGTATTAATTGTTTGATCTAAACTTTGTTTTTGAAGATCCTTCCAATTTATAACGTAACCTTGTCTTTTAAATAAAGTTTTTAAGTTCTTAAGTATTTTATCTAGATCAGAAAAATTCACCTTTTCTTTTATCTCACTCACATCCTGACTATAATAATTAAAATCTACCTGACATTTCCTATAAAGTCTTTCGTGATCAACTTCATTTATAATGTTAAATCTAGAAATTCCATTAATGATTATTAAGTATCGGCCATCTTCGGTTTCATTAAAACTTGTAATTTTACCAGCACATCCTGTTCTATAAAGATCTGGTTTATCTTTGTTTCCAGTTTTTCTTGGCTGTATCATTCCAATAATTCTATCGCTTTTCATTGCATCATCAATCATCTGAATGTATCTAGGTTCAAATATGTTAAGAGGCACGGTAGTTTCAGGAAAAATTATAAAATTTGATAGAGGAAAAATTGGTATAATTTTTGGTAAATCTTTATTTTTGTTCATGTTTAAATTTAACAAATTTTGTGAAATTCATCCAGTGATGAAAAATATTATTTTACGTAAATTATTTTTTCAATTATGATAAAATATTAAAAAAATGCGGGCATAGCTCAGTGGTAGAGCGTCTCGTTGCCAACGAGAAGGTCGTGGGTTCAAGTCCCATTGCCCGCTCCATTACAGGAGGAAAATGACTGACTTATCAAAAAAAAAATGCATACCTTGCGAAGGTGGAATACCTAGCTTTGATTTAAATGAGATACATAAATATTTAAAAAAGGTAGATGGGTGGGATGTAAAATCCGAAAATAACGAAAGTTATTTTTTAATAAAAGAATTTAAATTTAATGATTTTTTAGAGAGCCAATCTTTTATAAATAAAGTAGGAAACTTAGCTGAAAAGGAAGGGCATCATCCAGATATTTGGTTTGGATGGGGATACGCTAAAATAAAAATATTTACTCATGCTATCAATGGGTTACATGAGAGTGATTTTGTTCTTGCCGCGAAAATTGATAAAATAAACTAATGTCTAAAATGTCTTGTTTTAGAAAAAACTAAAATTATTCCAAGTTTATTAGCAAACTTAATAATTTCTTTGTCATTAATAGATCCAGAGGGTTGAATAATAGCTTTAACACCGGATAAAACAAGTTCCTCAATGCCATCTGTAAATGGAAAAAAGGCATCAGAAGCAGCATATAGTTCATCTCGATTGTGATTTTTATTTTGACTTCTAAGTTTATTTATAGCAATTCTGCAGCTATCGACTCTACTTGCCTGCCCAGACCCTATTCCAACTGTAGAAAAATCTTTGGTAATTACAATTGCATTAGATTTTACAAATCTGCATACGTTAAATGCGAACACAAGATTATCCATAATTTTTTTTGAAGGTTTAATTTTTGAAACGACTTTAAAATTATTTAAATTAAAAGGTTTTAAGTCTGTTGATTGAGTTAGTAAATTGTTAAAATTGTTAGTAAAATTTGAGAAATCCTTAATTCTAAAACTCCTTGAGTCAATAATACGTAAATTTTTCTTTTTTTTTAATTCCTTTAAAGCTTTAAAATCAAAACCATCTGCTAAAACAATCTCAAAAAAAATTTTGTTAATTTCTTTTGCAGTTTTTTCATCTAACTTAAAGTTACAAGAAACTATTCCCCCAAAAGCACTTGTTGGATCACAAGATAAAGCAGACTTAAAACTATTAATTTTACTTTTGTTAATTGACACTCCGCATGGATTTGCATGTTTAACTATTACAGTCCCCAAGTTTTTTGGAAGTGATTTTGATATAAGAAGAGCAGAATAAATATCATTATAATTATTATAGCTTAACTTTTTGCCATGCAATTGTTTAATCTTCTGATTTTCATTCAATGAATAAATCGCCCCTGTTTGGTGTGGATTTTCTCCGTATCTTAATTCTTCAACTTTAGTTGATACAATTAATTTTTTTTCAGGATAAATATTTTTTGAAACTTTAGAGAAATAATTAAAAATCGAAGCATCATAGCTTCCAGTTTCCATAAAAGCTTTTTCAGACATTTTTCCTCTAAAAGTTAATGAGGTCGATCCTTTCCTCAATTTCAATTCATTTAATAAATTTTCATAATCATCACATGATGATATTACAGTCACATTTTTATAGTTTTTTGCAGCAGCTCTAACCATGGTGGGCCCACCTACATCGATATTCTCAACTATTTTGTCATTATTATTTGTTATTTTTAAAACTTTATCGAAAGGATAAAAATTACAAACTACCAAATCTATTTCTTCAAAATTTTGATCTTTAAGATCTTTCATATGTTTTTTATTATCTCTATCAATTAAAATTCCAGCATGTATCTTAGGGTGAAGTGTT
>CACJTN010000034.1 GCA_902596325.1 uncultured Pelagibacteraceae bacterium | reverse complement strand
CTTTTTGTTCTTGCAAGATTACAAGCAATACCGAAAGATCTTTATGAGGCAGCTGATGTAGATGGGGCAGGTCCACTTAATAAATTTTTTAATATTACCCTTCCTCAAATTACAGCGATTATATCAATATTGTTCATGATAAGATTTATTTGGAATTTTAATAAATTCGAAGACATTTTCTTATTAACTGGTGGAGCCTCAGGAACCAGGACACTTCCAATAAATGTTTATGAGCAGGGTTTTGCAATTTCAAATATAGGAATGGGCTCAGCTGTTTCAATGGTTATAGTTTTGATCTTAATTATTTTTATGATTTCATATTTTAAATTGATAGGAAAAAAAGCAAATGAATTATAAATCAACTTTAATTTATTTAATTATTTCTACACTGTATCTTTTAACATTAAAGCTGGTTTGGATAATATTATCGGTATTACAAGGGTTAGAATTGACAAATATCACTTTAGAGACAAATTTAATTTTAGGATTAAGTCTATCTTTATTATCTATTTTATTCGGAAATAAAATTAATCTATTAATTAAAAATTTAGGTTTGTCTTTAATATTTACTTCTATGTAATTAATAATGTTGCACCTCTTTGGTTTTATTTTGGAATATTTTTAATTTATTTTCTTTTTTTAAATAATATTCGTAACTATGACCTTAAATATCTAAATCAGCCTCATGTTATAGAAAAAGTAACTTTTAAATATATTACTTTATTTGGAATAGTTTTCTTTTCTTTAGTAATACTATTTCCTTTTTACATAATGTTGGTAACTAGCTTTAAAACTCAAGCCTCATTACTTATGAATCCTTTAGATTTTAGTTTAGATTTTACTAAAAATTTTAAAGAATTTTTTAAATCATATATTGTTGTGTTTAAAACTTATAACTTTAGTAGATATATATTAACAAGTACCATAGTTTCTGTTGGTACGGTCGCAATTACACTTTTATTTGCTATACCAGCCGCCTATGCTGTAGCGAGATTAAATTTTTTTGGTAAAACTTTTCTCTCAACATCAATATTAATTATATATATGTTTCCAGCTATTGTTCTTGTAATTCCGCTTTATACAATTTTTAGTCAATTAGGACTAAGAAATTCAATCAGCGGTTTGTTAATAGTGTACACTGCAACAACGCTTCCAGTGGCTATTTATATGCTTCAAGGATACTTTAAAAGTATCCCTAAAGAAATTGAGGATGCAGCTTTGATAGATGGTCATAATTGGTTTGGTATTATATTAAAAATAATTATACCGCTAAGTCTCCCAGCAATAGCCTCTGTTGCATTATATGTTTTTATGATTGCTTGGAATGAATTTCTTTTTTCTTTGATGTTTTTAGATAATCCTAAAACATTTACCTTATCTAGAGCTATTAATTATCTTTCAGGCGATGCCGAAACTCCTAGACAATTCTTAATGGCAGGCTCAGTTATTGTAACACTGCCTATATTATTAATATTTATTTATTTTGAAAAATATCTTGTTGGTGGTTTAACTTCTGGAAGTATAAAAGGATAGAAGATTTTAAATCAATTCTAATTCAATAGGAGTGTGGTCAGATGGTTTCTCTTTGCCACGTGGATATTTATTTATCTTAATATCTTTTACATTTTTTATTAGAGAGTTTGACACTAGAAAATGATCAATTCTCATACCGTTATTTTTTTGCCATGCACCTCTCATATAATCCCAAAATGTATAACCTTCTGTGTCTGGATAAAGATATCTATAAGCATCATTAAAGCCTAAGTTTAAAATTTCTCTAAATTTTTTTCTAATTTCTAATCTATATAGTGCATCATCTTCAAAACTTTTATAGTTGTAAACATCTTCTGCCGCAGGAATAACATTAAAATCTCCACCAATAATAATATTCTGATTTTTTCTTAAACTTAGTTTAAGTAATTTAATAAAACTATTTAACCAATTCTTTTTATATGTATATTTATCTGTATCAACAGGATTACCGTTAGGTATATAAACATTAATTAAATGGATAATTTTTTTTTTGTAATTTAGTTCAGAGGAGATAATTCTTGATTGTTTATTTTTGTCTTTAATGATGTCATTCTTAATATTATTAACTTTACCTTTTGATAAAATTGCAACCCCGTTATAACTTTTCTGTCCAAAAACATAACTTTCATAACCTAGAGATTTTATTTCATCATATGGGTAAGTTTTGTCTTCTGTTTTGATTTCTTGAATTAAAACAATATCAGGGGAAAATTTTTTAAGATATTCTTTTATGTTTTCTAATCTTGCTCTTACAGAATTTACATTCCACGAGCTAACGATCATTAAAGTGAGAAAGAAACCCCACAACCACATGACGATTTGGTTTGTGGATTATTAATTTTAAAGGATTCACCAATAAGCTCCTCTACATAGTCAATTTCTGAACCCTTGAGCATATCAGCTGATTGTCGATCAATAAGTATATTATTTTCAATTAAATCATCATCATTTGGTTTAAGATCATATGAAAAATCATATTGAAATCCTGAGCAGCCACCACCTTTTATTGCGATTCTAAAAAAAGAGCCTTTGTCCTTTTTAGATAGTAAAAAGTTGATTTGTTTTATTGCTTTATCAGTAAATTTAATTTCTTTAATCATTATTTAACACTGTTATTACTAATATAGTTAATTATTTGAACTTTTAAAGTATGAAAAAATACTCAAAACTTGGTCTATTTAAAAGCAAAGGACGCTTGTTTAATGAACCTAAAAATAAATTCAGATCTGATTTTCAAAGAGATAGAGATAGGATAATTCATAGCAGCTCATTTAGGCGTCTAAAACACAAAACACAAGTATTCGTTAATACAATAGGAGATCATTATAGAACTAGAATGACTCATTCGATTGAGGTTGCTCAAATAGCTAGATCTATAAGTAAATACCTAGGTTTAAATGATGATTTAGCAGAAACTTTATCTTTATCGCACGATCTTGGTCATCCTCCGTTTGGACATGCAGGCGAAGATGTTCTAAACGAATGTATGAATGGTTATGGTGGCTTTGATCACAATTTACAGACATTAAGAATAGTTATGAATTTAGAAGATAAATATATAAAATTTAGCGGACTAAACTTAACCATAGAAACATTAGATGGCCTAATAAAACATAATGGCCCTGTTCATGACAATATAAATAAATTTAACAACATAATTGGTTACGAGAAATTAATTAAAAGGATAAATTTGC
>CACJTN010000033.1 GCA_902596325.1 uncultured Pelagibacteraceae bacterium | reverse complement strand
GTATAGCTAAACCAATTTGGGTTATCGGATCTGGTGGAGTCAAAATCGCAGCTGCAGCAAAAATCATTACTACTACATATTTTCTTCTTTCTTTTAAGAAAATGGAGTCAATGATACCAATACGAGCTAATAAACTTAATACCACAGGTAGTTGAAAGCTAAGCCCAAATGCAAAAATTAATTTCATTACTAAAGATAAATATTCATTCACCTTGGCTTCAAGTTGTATTGGCAAGTTAGTAGCAGTACCGATGCTTTCAAATGATAGAAAAAATTTAATAGCTAATGGCATAATTAGATAATACACCAGCATACCACCAAGCAAAAAAAGAACAGGTGTAATTACAAAATAAGGGATGATTGCTGATTTCTCATGTTCATATAAACCAGGGGCAATAAATTTCCAAATTTGGATTAAAATAAAAGGACTAGTAAAAAAAAATGCAGTAAAAAATGAAACTTTTAAATATGTTAAAAAAGTTTCTTGCAATGCAGTAAAGATTAATCGCCTATCAACAGTATCATCTTTAACTGCAGCAGCGTATGGTTCAACTAAAAATCCATAAATGTAGTCAGAGAATAAATAACAAATAATAAATAAACCAAATAGAAAAATTAGTGTATTAATTAATCTTTTTCTCAGTTCTACTAGGTGACTTATAAAACCACCTTCATTGGTGTCTTTAGACATTTTTATCATCCTTTTTAGTCATTACCGTATCATCTGTTTTTGTTTCTTTATTTTCATCAGTATCCGCAATATCAGTAACTTGATTTTGTATATCTCCAATATATCTTTTGAATGAGCCTATCCATGATCCAACTTTTTTAATCACAACAGGAAAATCTTTTGGACCAACAACAATTATAGCTATTGAAATTATTATTAAAATTTCAAGCCATCCGATCTGGGGCATTTGAATTAATCTTTTTTATTATTGTCTTGGTTTTTTGTTTCTTGGTTTTCAGAAATATTTTTTGGAGTATTGTCTTCTACGGGGTCTGATGCCATACCTTTTTTAAAACTTTTAATACCTTTTGCTACATCACCCATCAAACTTGATATTTTACCTCTACCAAAAAGTAAAACTATAAGCACTGCTACAATTGCTATTTGCCAAAATCCTATACTCATATGTTATTTATATCTTAATATAAAAGTTTTAAAAGACACTTTTTTATTTAGGTTATTCGTTTTTGAGAGTGCTATTTAGCATTTCATCTATATCTGAATAGATATCCTCATTTTTATTATCTTGTTTCTCTTTATAAAATTTACCAGTACCGAAAATATCTGATTCAACACTAGCTGTGTCAATTAACCCAGCAGAGCCTAATTCATCTACAGTAGGAAGATCCGAAAGCTTTTGCAGACTAAAGTGATTAAGAAACTCATCAGTAGTACCATATTGTATTGGTTTGCCGGGCACGTCTTTTCTGCCTGTAGGTTTTACCCAATTTAATTCCATTAAAATTTCTAAGGTATTAGTCCCAAAAGCAACACCTCTAATCTCTTCAATTTCAGCTCTAGTAACTGGTTGATGGTAAACTATAATTGATAGAGTTTCTATTGCTGCTTTAGATAGTTTTTTTTCTACAGTTTTTTGTTTCGACATAAGATAAGATAATTTTTCTGAAGTTCTGAATGACCACTTGTTAGATATGCAAATTAAATTAATTCCTCTGTTTTCATAATGTTTTTTTAAGTTTTCAAGAGCTTTTTTTACATTTATTTTTTTAGAAACTTTCGTTTCAATATTTTCTTCATCAAGTGGCTCAGAAGATGCAAATAGAATAGCTTCTATTTCTTTTTCACCATCTGAAATTGATGCGGGAAATTTTACAACATTATCAGTTTTAATTTTTTTCATCTCTCTTTTATAAATATTTCATCAAATAGGTTATCTTGTTTAATTGAAATATTACCTTCTTTGGCTAATTCTAAAGATGCTGCAAAAATACCAGCATTTCCAGTTTTAATCATTTTTTTTTGACTTTTAAAGTTTTCAGGGACAAAATCATTTAAATTTTTCCAATCTGATATTTTTCCTATAAATTGTTTTAAAGTTCTAATTCCATCTTCAGTAGTAAATACAGGTAACTTGGGTATTGATATTTTTTGAAAATTTCTTGTATTTATAATTGTTGAATAATTTTTTAATATTTCAAACAATGTTAATGAATATTTCGTTTGATAAATAGATCTTATTCTTGCCTTACCACCTCTTAAAAACACATCTCTTCCAAGTCTTTTTCTTTTTAACATTTGATCAGATAGTAATCTAATTAACTCAAGTTTCTTTAGTTGTAGTTTTAATTTTTCTGCTACCTCTAAAACTTTAAATTCCTCTTCTTCGCTTTCTGGTAGTAGTAACTTCGATTTTAAATAAGTAAGCCAGGTAGCCATTAACAAATATTCAGATGCAATTTCTAAATTTATATTTTTTTTTTCTGTAATAAAACTATGAAACTGATCAGCTAATTTGGTAATTGATATTTTTTCTAGATCTACTTTTTGAGCTTTTGCTAGATCTAGTAAAACATTTAAAGGACCATTAAATTCGTTAAGATTTACCTCAAAATAAGAAGAATCGTTTAAATCCATATGTGTACTTTAACTTAAAAATTTATTTAATTGTGATGTTTTTTTTATTAGAAAGTTACTTAATTTAGGCGAATTTTTTGCAACTTTTGTCATTTCGTTTATGTTTCCATTGCAATGTAAAACAATATCACATCCTGCATCAAATGCTTTAATAGTACTAATTTGAATTGGGTGTTTTAAAGCTTTCATAGAAATATCATCAGTAATAATAATGTTTTTAAATCCTATTTTTTCTCTTATTAGTTTAATAATTTTTTTTGAATGAGTTACACAATTAATTTTATCATAATTATTAATTAAAATATGAGCTGTCATAGCAATAAAAGCTTTATTATTTACAAAAGGATAAAAATCGTTCTTAAGTAAATAATTTATGCTTTTGTTAATTATTGGTAGTTTTTTATGACTATCAACATTTGCAAGTCCATGACCTGGTATATGTTTGATTATTGAACATATCTTTTGTTGATGAAATTTAAACTATTTTTGGATTAGATGAATAAGATCTATCACTAATTATTTTATGTTTATTTTTATATCTAATATCTAATACCGGTGAAGTATTAAAATTTATACCAGATGATTTTAATAAATATGAAATTTGCTTTAGATAAACATCTAAATATAGATTAAATTTTTTTTTATTTTTTTTATATAGATTACCAAAATACTCAGCTGTAAATATTTTGGTATCAATAATTTTACTAAATCTAGATACTCGACCACCTTCTTCATCTATAAGAATTGGAAAATTTTTATCATTAAATAATTTTT
>CACJTN010000032.1 GCA_902596325.1 uncultured Pelagibacteraceae bacterium | reverse complement strand
TTTTTTTAGGCATGTAGTGTAGTCTTCGACTCTATCACTTGAATCTTTATTTGGACCAATGTTTATTCCCAATAAACCCTTAGGTTTATTTTTTTTTATTCTCAAACTAATTTCTTCACATCCTTGATTGTTAAAACCTAATCTATTTATTAGAGCCTCGTCTTCTTCTAATCTAAATACTCTTGGTCTTGGATTTCCAAATTGTGGTTTAGGTGTTACGGTTCCAACTTCTACAAATCCAAATCCTAAATTAAATAAAGAGTTATAAACTTCGGCATTCTTATCAAAACCAGCTGCAACACCTATTGGAGAATGTATTTTTTCATTAAATATTGACGTTTCTATTCTTGGAGATTTATTTATTTTTATAGAGGCAATTTTCCCAAATTTTAAAGCATTTATTGCTAAAGAATGTGCAGTTTCAGGATTAATTTTAAAAAGAAAAGGTCTTAAAATATCAAACATTATTTAATTTATTTTTAATTAATTCAATTGTCTCGCTTAAACCAAAAAAGCTTATAAAAAAACCCATTCTTGGCCCATTTTCATCTCCAAAAGTTACCTGATAAATTAATTTAAACCAATCTCTGAGTTTATCTTTGTATCCGTTTTCTTTTCCAACTGTGTATATTTCAGTCTGTATTTCCTCAGGTGTCATTTTATTATTACAATTCTCAAGTTTTTTTACTAGTTGATTAAGCGCTTTTCTCTCCTCACTATTTGGTTTTATATATTTTTTTGTTTTCTTAATAACTTCATCAAAATATTTAATTGCATAACCAATTAATTGATCGAAAATTGGAAAATTTTTTTCATTTATGTTGGTTTTATATTTTTTAACAAATTTCCAAAGTATTTCTTTAGACGTCGCGTTACTTGTCTCAACTAAATTAAGTAGCATTGAAAAACTCATAATAATTTCCTCTTTTGGAACCTTGCCATTATGAACATGCCATGCAGGATTTAACAATAGCTGTAATTCATCTTGCGTCTTACTTTTATCTATAAAATTTAAGTATTCGTCTACAGCTTTTGAAACAACTTCATCATAAAGTTTCTTTGCTCTCTTAGGGTTTTGATACATAAAAAGAGATAAGCTCTCCGGAGATGCGTATTTAAGCCATTGATCAATTGTGATTCCATTTCCTTTAGATTTAGATATCTTTTCGCCTTTTTCATCTAAGAATAACTCATATGCAAATCCAGATGGATTATTTTTTCCTAGAACTTTAATTATTTTTGTTGATAGGATAGCACTTTCAATAAGGTCTTTTCCATACATCTCAAAGTCTATATCTAATGCATACCATCTCATTGCCCAATCAACTTTCCATTGTAGTTTACAATTACCATCTAAAATACTAGCCTCTAAATCTTTTCCATTATTATCAAATATAATTTTGTTTTCTTTATTTTTAATTTCTTTAACAGGTATCTCTAGTACTTTTTCAGTATTGGGACATATAGGTAAAAACGGTGAGTATGTTTTTTGCCTTTCCTTTCCTAATGTTGGAATAATAATATTCATAATTTCATTAAAATTATTTAAAATTAGTATTAGTGTTTCATTGAAAAAACCTTTTTTGTAAAGTTCTGTAGAACTTTGAAAGGTATAGCTAAATTTAAAATTGTTTAAAAAATTTTTTAACATTTCATTATTATGCTCTCCAAAACTATTAAATTTTCCGAACGGATCTGGAACTTTGGTTAGGGGCTTATTTAGATTTTTATTTAATATATCTTTATTCGGAACATTATCTGGAATTTTTCTTAAACCATCCATGTCGTCCGAAAAGGTAATAATTTCTTTGGGGAGATCTGTTAAGTGATTTAGAGCATTTACCACCATTGAAGTTCTAGCTACCTCACCAAAAGTCCCTATATGCGGTAAACCACTTGGTCCATAGCCTGTTTGCAAAATAATCTTACCTTTTTTGTCTATATTTTTTTTTCTTTCTCTTAAAATTTTTTTAGCCTCAACGAAAGGCCAGGCGTTTGTTTTTTCGATGTTTTCTTTATCTAGCACAATTAACCTAAATTTTCCCCATAAATACTATTATATTTTTTTCTAATAGAGTTGAAATTTATTTACCATAAAATAATGTTCATTCAAAATGTCCAATTACAAAACAGTTTTTTTTACTCTAGGCTTGCTGCAAATTATTCTAGGTTTATCAATGATAATCCCAGTGTTAATACAATTAGTATATAGTGAATCAGACTCTGGTTTTATTGTATCAGGTTTAGCTACAATAATATTCGGAATGTTATTTTATCTCTCAAATTTAGACCATGACAAAAAAATAAACTTACAACAAGCTTTTTTGCTTACATCTCTTTCATGGTTAAGTATTGCAATATTTGGGTCATTGCCATTTATTTTTTCTGAAATAAATTTGTCTCTAACAGATGCTTTTTTTGAGAGTATGTCTGGGATTACTACTACGGGTTCAACAATAATTTCTAATCTGAATGATACACCAAAAAGTATCTTGCTATGGCGGTCAATGTTACAATGGTTAGGTGGAATTGGAATTATTGTCATGGCAATAACACTAATGCCAATAATGAATGTAGGTGGTATGCAATTATTTAAAATATCGACAAATGATAAAACTGAGAAAGTTCTTCCAAAAACAAAGGAGATATCTCTTAGATTAATTTTAATTTATTTATCACTTACTTTTTTGTGTTCAATTTTATACAAAATTTGTGGAATGAATTTTTTTGATAGTTTTACTCATGCAATGACTACAATAGCAACCGGAGGTTTTTCTAATTATAATGAATCAATTGGATATTTTAATAATTCATATATAGAACTCACTTCCATAATTTTTATTTTATCAGGCAGTATTCCTTTTATTGTTTACTTAAAGTTTTTAAATGGAGATAAAAAAATATTTATATCAGATAGCCAAATTAAATTATTTTTTAAGATTGTTATATTTTCCATATTTTTTTTATTTATTTATCTTTCAATAGTTAACAAAAATTTTTATGAAATAGATTTTCTTTCAGTTTCATTTAATGTTGTATCTGTTTTAACTGGAACCGGATATGTCACTGAAAACTACAGTAGTTGGGGTAATTTCCCACTATTTTTCTTTCTGATCCTCATGTTTATTGGGGGATGTGCAGGATCTACGACATGTGGAATAAAAATATTTAGAGTTCAAATATTATATCAGTTTTTTTCTAATCAAATAAAGAAAATAATATATCCTCACGGAGTATTTAATATGAAATATGAAAAACAAAATATTGATGAAAAATTTATGTCATCGGTAATCTCGTTTATATATTTATACTTTATAATTTTTTTTATAGTTACCTCTTTATTAACAATTAATGGTCTTGATCTTGTATCAGCGTTATCAGCTGCTGCTACATCAATATCTAATGTTGGTCCTGGACTAGGAGATACCATTGGTCCTAATGGAAATTTTGCGGAAATTTCTAATAATTCAAAATGGATTTTAAGTTTCGC
>CACJTN010000031.1 GCA_902596325.1 uncultured Pelagibacteraceae bacterium | reverse complement strand
AAATGGTTTAACAACAGTTTTAATCTCTAATTGATATTTGAGAGCAAAATCCATATCTCTTTGGTCATGAGCAGGACACCCAAAAACAGCTCCGAAACCATAGTCCATCAAAACAAAGTTAGCAAAGAATACAGGGACTTTTTTTTCCTCGTCAAATGGATTAATAGCGATAAGATTAGTTTTAAACCCAATTTTTTCTCCCTGAGCAATAGATTCCTCGGTTGTGCCAGTCTTTGAACATTCTTTTCGGAAATTGATAAATTTTTCATCATTTTCAAAGTATTTTGATATTGGATGATCTACAGATAATGCTAAAAATGAAAAACCAAAAAGCGTATCTGGCCTTGTAGTAAAACATCTTATTGATTTAACCTCTTTGCTTCCCTCTACTGTAAAATCTATCTCACAACCAAAAGATTTTCCAATCCAGTTTTTTTGCATAGTTTTAACTTTTTTTGGCCAATTTGATAAATTATCTAGCTCATCTAATAAATTTTCTGAAAATTTAGAAATATTAAAAAACCATTGATTTAACTTTTTCCGTTGAACAATTGCTCCAGACCGCCACCCTCTGCCGTCAATTACCTGTTCATTTGCTAAAACAGTTTCATCAATCGGGTCCCAATTTACGTAATTTTCTTTCCTATAAACCAAACCTTTTTTGTACATTTCTAAAAAGAAATTTTGTTGATGCTGATAATAATTTTCAGAACAAGTTGAGATTTCTCTTTCCCAATCTATAGACAAACCAAGCATTTGGAGCTGATTTTTCATTACAGAAATATTTTTTTCAGTCCAAACTTTAGGATCTAACCTATTTTCTTTAGCCGCATTTTCTGCGGGCATACCAAACGAGTCCCAGCCCATTGGATGTAAAACATTATAATTTTGTAAAATTTTATGTCGTGATAGAACGTCGCCAATCGTATAGTTTCTAACATGGCCCATATGTATTTTTCCTGATGGATAAGGAAACATTTCTAGACAATAAAATTTTTTTTTATCTTTATTTAACGATGACTTATATGTTTTATTTTTTTTCCAATAATCTTGCCATTTTTTTTCAACAAGTTTAAAATTATATCTGTTCACTTGAACCAAAGTTTTTTATTAGAATAGCTTACCACCATCAGTGCCTTTTCCCTCAAAGGTCGGCCCTTTATATTTTTTAATATTTTTTTTCTTTTCTCTTTCATATAAAGCAGCTTTTTTAAGAATACTTTTTTTAATTTCTAAGTTTATTTCGCCTTGCTCCTCATACATGCTGCAATTTTGATTTGCATCACAATCTTTTTTAAAAATCTTAATATCTAGTGCATCAGATCTAATTTCATTTGTAAGAAATCTTATGGTAATTTTGATTGACTCATTAGAATTAGTTTCGTCACTATACCAATCTGTAATTATTATACCTCCACTATAATTTGCTGAAGCGAGAGGCATAAAATCTATTGTATCTAAACTAGCCCTCCATAACTCATTAGAACTTGCAAAGTCAAAAGTTCCCCCTTTTTTATCACCTCCCATTAATCGAAATCCACGACCTTCTTCTATATTTTTTGCAACTCTTTTTTCAGGTTCTGGAGGATAATCCTTTGCACTCACTGGCCTATAAATTCCACAAGAATTTAGGAAGTAAAAAAAAGATAATAGTAATATTGAACTGACTAATGTTTTTTTGTATTTCATGTTGTCAAAATATTGGAATTGTTCTAATATTTTTTTAATAATAAACAATTAATAATAAATCATCAAAAAAAACCTTTAAAACATTGCATTATTTATGTGATGTATTTTTGCAACTATATTTAAAATTATAGACAAAAATACAAAAAAAAACTCATATTTTAAGAATGTTTTGCTAGAAATGGCCTGTTTATAATTAATTATTAACAATTAGGAGTAAATTTATGAACAACTTGAAAAAACTAGGATTAACTGCATTAGCAGGATCTTTAGTTACTTCGACTGCTTACGCAGGTGCTTTAGATGTATCTGGTTCAGCGAAGATGACTTACAAGTCTCAGGATGACACAGAAGTAACTGGAAACAGTTTCAGTACTTCAAAAGGGATTACATTCTCTGGTTCTGGTGACTTAGACAATGGTATGACAATGTCATACACATATACTATGACTGATGCTGCGTTTTCATCTACTTCAGTAATGATTGATATGGGTGATATGGGATCGCTTGGTATTGGTAACAGTGCAGGTACTGCTGGTCTTCCAGCATTTGACTCAATCATTCCAACTGCTGGTGAAGAAGTTTGGGATGACACTGACACTGATGACAATGGTATCGCAACGCACTCAAAAGTTAACTCAATAGACTATATTGGTTCTTTTGGTGGTTTCGGTCTTAGTGCTGCATATGTAAATGATGGTTCAGGTTCATCATCTGACGGGTCATTCGTAGTTACTTACGATGGTCTTATGGATGGTTTACAACTTGGATATGGTCAAGGTGAAGACTCAGTAGATTTAGACTTAGAGACAATCTTTGTAAAATATACAGTTGGTGGTATCACTGCTGCATTCCAAAGATCTGATCTAAATGGTGCAGGAGTTTCCTCTGACGAAGAATCAGATGCAATGGGATTCTCATTCGCAGTTAACGAAAACCTATCAATATCTTACGGAGTTCACGACGTAGACTTCGGTCCAGCTAGTAAAGCTGACGAGGAATCATCTGGTATATCAGCTTCTTACACAATGGGAAGTATGACTATCACTGGAATTTCCAACTCAACTGACAACGTAGCTGGAACTGATGCGAGTAACGACTCTTACAGAGAAGTTACTGTAGCGTTTGCATTCTAAGTTATAGATAGTTAAACTAATTTAAGGCCCCTTTTTTTAAAGGGGCCTTTTTTTTTGGAAGTAATTAATAGCAGCAAAACCCTCTGCTTTTAAAAAATTTACCATATTCATTTTTTCTTCTGTAACACCACCCAAAACTACCAATTTTTTATTGGTAAAATTTTTTAACCTTAAGAAACCATAAATACCAAGTTTATTTATTTTTTTTTTAAAAACAGGGGCAATAAAAATACTTTTTACTCTTTGTCTTATCTTAGTATTTAACTCCATCACATTATGAGCTGAACCTATAACATCAAAATCTTTCTTAAATTTAAAACAATTGTATCTAGTGCTTTTATTGAATGAGGGTAAATAAACACCATCCAGTCGAAGCTTAAGAGCTAACTTAAAATTATTAGATAAATATAACTTTATTCCTTTTTTTTTGCAAAAATTTCTCAAATTTATCAATATTTTTATATTAAGTGGATTTTTGTAATTTCTGTAAATAATATGAACACTATTGTCCAATTTTTCTAAATGATTTTTATTGAATTTGTTAATAAAGTAATATTTTTGTAGAAATTTATTATGCATCAAACTGTTCAAAATCTTATTCAAATCAAAGAAGAAATTAAAGAGGAAATACTTAAAAATAATATAGTAGATTATGAACCAAATGTTATTGCGGTATCAAAAACATTCAAAATTGAACATATTTCACACTTAATAGATTTTGGCCATTTTCATTATGGGGAGAATAAAGTTCAAGAAGCATTAGAAAAGTGGTCAAATATTAAACAAAATAATAAAAATATTAAATTACATATGCTGGGTAAGCTGCAATCTAATAAAGTTAAGTATGCTGTGAAAATCTTTGATTATATTCATTCTGTAGATAGCAAAAAAGTTGCTCAAAAAATTGCTGATGAGGAAGCAAAAGTTAATAAAAAAATAAAAATTTTTATACAAGTTAATTTAGGAAATGAAATACAAAAATCAGGTATTAACATAGATCGTACTAGGGAATTATTAGATTTTTGTAAAAGTAAGAGATTAGAAGTTCTAGGTCTAATGT
>CACJTN010000030.1 GCA_902596325.1 uncultured Pelagibacteraceae bacterium | reverse complement strand
TTGGAGCTATTTCAATTAAATCAAGATTTTCATCTTTTGCTTTGGATATTGCTTCTTGTAAGTTTAGTACTCCTAGATTTTCACCGTCACTATTAATAACTTGTACCTCTGGAGAAGTAATTCTGTTATTAGATCTAGGACCTTTGGGTTTTGTTCTTTTTTGAAAGTAATTTTGTTTTGGAAATGGCACTTAGTTAATTGGAGGCTTGCTTAATGTAGAATATTTTTTTAAAAATTTTTCTAAATCCATGCTTTCTTGTTTTTTAGAATCTAATTTTCTAATAGTTACTGTGTTAGAGTCAACTTCTTTTTTCCCACAAATCAATAATAAAGGTATTTTTTTTAAGGAATGTTCTCTTATTTTGTAATTAAGATTATGATTTTTTAAATCAACCTCACTAGTTATGCCAATTTGTCTTAGCTCATTGTTTACTTTTTTTGCGTAATTATCAAAATCATCAGAGATAGGTATGACCATTGTTTGTAATGGAGAAAGCCAGAAAGGAAGTTTTCCTGAGTAATTTTCAATTAAAATTCCAATAAATCTCTCTAAGGATCCAAATAAGGCTCTATGCAGCATCACTGGAACTTTTTTTGAACCATCTTTATCAACATAGCTAGCACCTAATCTTCCTGGTAAATTTAAATCAACTTGTAAGGTTCCACATTGCCAATCTCTTCCAATAGCATCTCTAAGAACAAATTCAATTTTAGGACCATAAAATGCTCCCTCGCCTTTATTAATGCTAAATTCTAAATTTGTTTCTTTAATTGCTTTTAATAAAGCCTTTTCTGATTTGTCCCAAACATGATCTTCTCCTACTCTAACCTCTGGTCTATCTGAATATTTTAAAATTATATTTTCGAAACCTAAATCTTTATAAATTTCTAAAATTAAATTTGTTACCGACAAACATTCTTCAGTAATTTGATCTTCAGTGCAAAATATATGTGCATCGTCTTGTGTGAATGCTCTAACTCTTAGTAAGCCGTGCAAAGAACCAGAGGGCTCATATCTGTGAACCTTTCCAAATTCTGACATCTTTAACGGTAAATCTCTATAGCTTTTCAAACCTTGGTTAAACACCTGAACACATCCAGGACAATTCATTGGCTTAATTGCGAATACTTTTTCATCTGGAGTAGTAGAGGTGTACATGTTATCACCAAATTTCTCCCAATGTCCTGACTTTTCCCAAAGAGATCTATCTAAAATCTCAGGTGTATTAATTTCGTTATAACCTGCTTTATCCTGTTTTGCTCTCATGTAAGAAATTAATTTTTGAAATAAATTCCAACCTTTTTGATGCCAAAAGACTGATCCTGGACTTTCCTCTCTAAAATGAAAAAGATCCATCTCTTTACCCAATTTTCTGTGATCTCGTTTTTCTGCTTCCTCTAATCTATTTAAATATTCATCTAATTCTTTTTTTGAACCCCAACACGTGCCATATATTCTTTGAAGCATTTCGTTATCTGAGTTACCACGCCAATATGCGCCTGAAACTTTTGTAAGTTTAAAAGCTTTTCCAATTTTACCTGAAGAAGATAAATGAGGACCTCTACATAAGTCATGCCAAGTTTCACCATGATGATATATTGAAAGCTCCTCACTATCAGGAATGCTTTCTATAATTTCTGCTTTGTATTTTTCCCCAATTTTTTTAAAATGATTTATAGCTTTTTTCCTTTCCCATACTTCTCTTTTTGTTTTAACATCTTGATCTATAATCTCAGACATTCTAGTTTCGATCTTTAATAAATCATCTCTAGTAAAAGGTTCTTTTCTTGCAAAGTCATAATAAAAACCATTTTCAATTACTGGACCAATGGTTACTTGAGTACCAGGAAATAACTGCTGAACTGCCATTGCCATTATATGAGCTGCATCATGTCTTATAACCTCTAAACCTTCTTTATTTTTTGATGTAATTATTCTTACTTTAGAATCTTTGGTAATTTCATGGTTAAGATCTTTTAATATCCCATCAACCTCCATCACAAGAGCTTGCTTTGCTAAAGAACTACTTATTAGTCCTGCAATTTTTAAGCCATCAATTTTTTTTTCAAAATTGAGCTTTTTCCCATCTGGTAAAATAATATTAGGCATTTATTAATTTTTTGTACTCTGAATAAGTAGTATTGCACATTTTTTCAACATTAAATTTTGCGATTATATTTTTTCTACCCTCGGCACCAATTCCATTTAACGTTAATTCGCTTAAATTTAATACCTCTTTAAGTTTTTCACTTAAATTTTTTGAGTCACCAGCTTGAAATAAAAAACCAGTTTTATCATTGATAATAGTTTCATTAGAGCCACCAATGTTACTTGCAACAATTGGTTTTTCCATGGATTGTGCTTCTACCGATACTCTACCAAATGCTTCTGGCTCAATTGAGGATGAGACAATAACGGTTGATATTTCGTATGCTATTGGCATTAATTCTAAATGATCTACAAAAATAACATTACCGCTCAATCTATGTTGTTCAACCAATCTTATTAATTTTTTTTTATATATTTTCCTACCTTGGTCACTTCCAAGTATTACTGCAATAAATTCTATTTCAGATAAATTTTTTTTTAATAAGCTTATTGCCTCAATAAACATTTCTTGGCCTTTCCATTCAGTTAATCTTCCTGGTAGTAGGATTATTTTTTTTTCGTCAGTTATATTCCATTTTTTTTTTAATAAATTTTTGTCACTTTCTTTAATTTTTTTTGGATTGAAATAGTCTGTATTTATACCTCTAAAAATAACTAAAAATTTTTTTTTATTTGACAAATATTTTGAATAATTTTCTTTTATGTGTGAAAATATAAAATTAGATCCTGCTATAATTAGATCAGATCTAACCATTACTGAATTATACCATTTTTTTAGATCACTTTTAAAATTATAAGTGCCATGAAAAGTAGTTACAAATTTTCGTCTAGTTAACTTTGTTGCAATAAGACATGACCAAGCAGGCGCTCTACTTCTAGCGTGAACTATATCTACATTAAGGAAAAAAATTATTAATGTTAATAATATAGAATTCAAAAGAATTAAAATTGGATTTTTGCTTTGAACGGGTAATCGTAATATTTTTACTTTTTTTTTATTAATATATTTTAATAAGGGTCCACCACTAGTTACAATATAAGACTTGCAATTATGTTCATGAAGATAGTGAGCTAGATCAAAGCATCCAGTTTCAGCTCCTCCATAACCTAACTTTGGTATGACCTGTAGAATTTTTATTTTTGATGACATTGCAACTAATTATATATTAAGTAATAATTCTAATAAACTTTTATGAACAAAATTAAATACATTAAAATATCAAAAAATATAAAAATTAGATATTTAACAAACAACTTAAAGAAGAATCCTTATATAATTTTTTTACATGGATTTATGTCTGATATAGACGGTGAAAAACCAAAAGTATTCAGTAAATTCTGTAGTAAGCTTAAGTTGGGTTTTTTCGCTGTTGAATATTCTGGACATGGAAAATCATCAGGTAAATTTACTCAGGGAAATATTACTAAGTGGAGTAATCAAGTCAGCTTTTTCATAAAAAAGAAAGTTAAAAATAATAAATTTATTATTATTGGATCTAGTATGGGTTCATGGTTATCCACACTGCAATTTAAACATTTTGAAAAACAGATAAAAGGTTTTATTGGAATAGGTTCAGCTCCTGAGTTTCTGGATAAAGTTATGTGGAAAAAATTTACTAGTAAAATGAAATATGAAACTATGAAAAAAGGAGTCTATAACCTTAAACATGGTGGGTATGAGTATCCTATAACATATCAATTAATTAAAGATGGAAGAAAAAATAAAGTATTCAATAAGAAAATTTCCTCTAAAATTCCAGTAACATTATTTCACGGAACTAAAGATGAGGCAATTCCAGTAAAATTTT
>CACJTN010000029.1 GCA_902596325.1 uncultured Pelagibacteraceae bacterium | reverse complement strand
GCATTAGTATCGTTTTGTGGTAAATTTCTTGCATTCCTATCACGTACCTGAAAGTCTGTTAACGGTCCCAAAAATTGATTTAAAAGTGCTCTCTCACCCTCTAAGAGACCAGTTTCAGCGACATAAAAAGTTTGTTGATAATTGTCGCTTTCATTATTCGAGGCGTGATCTCCAGCAGAAATAATAATCAATGCACCACCCATCAGCGACATAACAACCATTAAAACTAAAGACAAGACTAACGCAAAACCTTTTTCACTATTATTTTTCATTATAAACCAACGTTTCTTGCATGAGCAGTTATCAATATTGTTTCTCTCAAATACTTATCTTCAGTGTTTCCTATTTTTCTACCCCCATCCATTAAAACTTCTTTTATTCTTTTTTTTTTACTTCTAAAAAATTTGTTTTTAGATCTCACCGATAGTAATACCTCTACTAATTTTATTGAGTTTACTTTATCCGTATTGTTTATATCTGACGGTGGTGGATGAATTATTTGACCTTTATTATCGATTGGATAAAAGATTAAATCTTGGACATATTGAACTACATCTTCAGAGTCATATGTGTCAGAAGTTCCATCCACTTGAAATGCGCCCGGTAATGTTCCAACCCATACCTCTTTTTTTTTCTGTAAAATTTTAAGACCTAGGTTACTTGTATCTTCAACACATTCATAAGTTACTCTGTATCTTTTAAATTTTAGAGGATTTGATTCTATATCTCCGTAAACAATTTCTATTTTATCACACGGATTGTTTAAATCTTGTTTAGTAATTTTAATGGGAATATGTTCTTTAGCATCATAAGGTATGTTGTCACCAAAATATTTATAACCAGCCATACGCACATCTCTCATAATCATTCCTAGAACTTCTCTTCCTGCTTGGCTCATTTTGGCCGTGTCGGTAACTTTGGAATATGTGTTGTTAACAACATTATATGAGGTAAACATTGCTGCCATCATCACAATAGAAATAACCACTCCCATTAGAATCTCTATTAAAGTTACCCCAGATATATTAGTAATATTTTTATTCATTAGTGAATTTGAAAGTATAGAAACTTCCTTTTTTGTCTTGGTTTACCTAATGAGTTGGTTCCAGTTGATTTTATAGTAACTTGCATTTTACCAAAGTAAATTTTTTCAAAAATTTCATCGTTATGATAAGTACATCCATCGCATATCTCAAAAATCTTCAAAGTTTTTTGTCCTACGTTTTTACTGTCACATTTCAATCTTCGAGTAGAAAATCTCTTATCCCATTTATTGACTTTCTCATCTAAAACATTGCTTACGGGAGATGAAGCAGAAGACCCATCACTACAAGTTAATTGTTTCCAATATTCTTTGTTAGTTCCGCTGCTATTTGCAGCGTCGTTCATATATTCATAAAGTTTTTTTCCTGATATATCGGAAAATTTATCAGCTAATATATCCTCAGCTACCATGCTAGTCATATAGCTAGTTTTTGTTCTCTCGTTTGAAACATCAATGGCCTGCACTGAATAGCTAACCATTTGAAATATTGCGATAAAACCAATTGCTACAATTGCAGTTGATACTAAGGCCTCAATTAGAGTTATACCCCTCTCTTTATTATTGTATTGTCCAACCACTTCCACTCCACTTGTATTGACTTATGTTGCCAAATCTATTCCACGTTATTTTATATGCAGGTTTATTTGGTTTATTTTCATCACATGCTTTGCCTGTATTAGTTGAATTATTACATAATACTATAAAACCTTTGTCTTTTAATTTACCACCACTTAAATAAATACTAGAATCTTTAGAAAAACATGCAGAACCCTCTCCTTCAATACTAACTTTTACATCAGCTTTATATCTATGTACTTTTACTTTGTTCCAGTAACTTGCTTCCTCACTACATTTTAATGATGCTCTTTCTTTAACAAATTTATCTTGATACATTCCTCTGGTTAAAAAAATCTTATCACCTTCTCCGGTATTAGGCCATTGTCCTGCATCTGCAGTAACAAAAAACTTAACAAATGAAAACGAACCTCTTTTTGATTGAGATACTATGCCATTCATCATAGATGCAATGTTTGCTGCAGCAACTCTTACCTCTCTATCTTTTTTCCAATCATTAAATTTAGGATAACCCACAGCTGAGATAACTACAACGATAACTACTACAACTAATAGTTCTAGAATTGTAAAACCTTTAATGTCCTGATTTTGCTGCACCGGGATCTATTTTACCCGATTTGACTAATTCTTCCAGTGATTTATCCATTGTAATCATCCCATCTCTAACTGCTGTTTGCATGATACTAGGAATTTGGTGAATTTTAGCCTCTCTAATTAAATTTTGAATTGGTGATGTGCACTTCATTATTTCAAAAGCTCCAACTCTTCCTTGTCCATCTTTAGTCTTTAAAAGTCTTTGTGTGACTACCATTTTTAATGATGTGGAAATTTGAGCTCTTATTTGTTCTTGTTGTTCAGGTGGAAATACATCAATTATTCTGTTTATAGTGCTAGGTGCCCCGCTTGTGTGTAAAGTTCCAAAAACTAGATGACCAGTTTCAGCTGCTGTTAATGCTAGGCTTATCGTTTCTAAATCTCTCATCTCACCAACTAAAATTACGTCTGGATCTTCTCTTAAAGCTGCTTTCAATGCAGCAGCAAATGATTCAGTTTGTTTTCCTACTTCTCTATGTGAAACTATACTTTGATCATCTGTATGAATAAATTCAACTGGGTCTTCTACGGTAATTATATTTGCAGTTCTAGTTCTATTAATCTCGTTAACAATTGCAGCAAGAGTAGTTGATTTTCCAGATCCAGTAGGACCAGTAACCAAAACTAAACCTTTGTGGAAGTCTACAATATCATAAAGTGCTTGTGGTAAATTGAATTGATCCATACTTGGTATTTTACTTTCAACTCTTCTGCAAACACATGCTGGACCGTTTATAGTTTTATAAAAATTTGCTCTAAATCTTAAACCACTTAAAGTAACCGAGGTGTCTAGTTCATGTGTTTTTTCAAATCTACTCAACTCAATCTCATTACAATTCATTGAAAGTAAATCCTTAAGATCTTGTTCTTTTACTACAACCTCTTTTACTTTTATTATTTCACCTGTTTGCCTATATGCTAAGGGTGAACCAGATCTTATATGGAAGTCTGAAATCTTTTTGTTGTTTTTTGCTAGTTCTTCAAGTTTGTCAAACATTGTAAATTTTAAACTAATATACAAGCAATATATAGAGGTTAAAGCTTAAAATAACCTAATTTAAACACTTAATTGATATTCTACTATTGGTTGATTTCTTAAATAGATATATTATTAAAGAGTAAATGAAAATACCTTTTCAAAATTTATTTAAAAAAAAGGACGCAAGTGATGCACCTGTTCCTCAACCAGATCAAACAAACACTAACAAAGGTAAAAACAATTTCTTTGATAAGCTTAAACTAAAATTTGGCTCAGGTTTAAAAAGTCGACTTGGAAAGAATGCAGTTAAGGGAGAAGAAATAGTTGGTGTAGAATTATGTCCTGGTGAAATTAGACTTTCTCAAGTTTCAAACAATAAATCAAACCAATGGGTCTTGGATAAATTTTATGTTCATAAAATTGAGGGATTGCCCGAGGGTTCAACAGCTCTTGAAAATCCAGACAAATACGGTGAAGAATTACAAGTTGCCTTACAAAAATCCAAAATAACAACTACGAATGCAGCAATTGCAATACCAGTTACAAGCGCAATAATTAGAGTTGTAACTGCACCTTTAATGAGTGATGAAGAATTAAAAAAAGCTATAGACACAGACTCGTTATGGGAAAACTTAGTACAGTTAACAGATAATCTTGCAGATTATTCAATATTCCACCAAGTTATTAATAAAGACACTACAGGTAATACAATGGACATACTGTTTGTGGCTTCAAAACTCTCAGACATCAATAGCTATACAGATATAATTAAAAAAGGTGGTCTGAATGCTGTCATTATTGATGTTAAGTGTTTTGCATTAAAATCTGCAGTCGATCAAGTAAACCAAATAGCAGGCTCTATCGAAGAATCTAATTTAACAGCTGTTTTAGAATTTGGTTTAGATGAGAATTATGTAATGATACTTTATGAAAACAATCCTATCATAACTGATATATT
>CACJTN010000028.1 GCA_902596325.1 uncultured Pelagibacteraceae bacterium | reverse complement strand
TAGGACATATTTGCCAAATTTTATTAAAAAGAAAAATCCAAAGTGTAAGATAGTCAGGTTTCCAGAGAGCCCTTGGATTTTTCCATCAAAAGAACAAAATAAAAATTATAATTCAGGTGGTCAATTTAAAAAAAATTTTGGTCATTATTATCTGCATACTTGTAAAGCTAACAGTAATTTTTTTTTAGGAAAATCTAAAAATATTATTTATTGTAAAAATTTTAGATATGAAAATTGGTGGAGAAAAAAATTCTATAAAAAGATACCAAATAATAAATTTTTTAATGTACTGGTTGCTACTAGACCCCCTTATAGAGAATATTTATCTAAAGAGTCTTATGAAAAAATAATTTTGTCCATTATCAAGGCAGCATCTCAAATTAGAAAATCAAAAATAGTTTTTAAAATTCACCCCCACAGCAAAGAATTAGTATATTTAAATAGTATTTTAAAAAAAAGTAGATTTAATAATTGGGAAATAAATAACAATCATGCCTTTCTATTAGCTAATAGAGCAGACATTTGTATTACAATGATTACTTCAACATGTTTAGATTTTTTATCTCTAAAAAAACCTACACTTGAGTTTTATTTTTCAAATGAAGATGCAAATGAAATATCTGTTAAATTTCCTCATTATGCTTTCAATAAAAAAACAAAAAAATGGGTTTCAATTTTTGAATATTTAGGATTTTTAAAGACTTACAAGAAATCGGAGGATTTGGTAAAGATATTTAGAATGGTAAGAAAACAAAAAAAGAACAAAATTTGGTTTAAATACTTTAATCGATTTGAAAATTGGGAAAAAAATAAAATGGACTCATTAACTTTGAGAAAGTTTCTAGAAAATAAAATAAATTAAAAAATAAATGTTAAAAAAAGAAAAAAAAAAATTAGAAGAATTTGAGGAATTAAATTTTAAAAGTATGCTCTCAATTTTAAGTAAATCCCAAAAAAAAAGATATTATTTAATATCAATCTTTAACTTTATAACCATGATTCTTGAAGTATTGGGTTTGGCACTAGTTTTTCCAATAATTTCAATAATTTTGGATAAACAAAAATTAGAAAATTACCAAAAAATTTTTTCCGAATACGAATTTTTAAACTTTTTAGACGGACTATCCCATAAAAATTTAGTTGTTTTTGTGTTAATACTTCTAGTTTCGTTTTTTCTAATTAAAAATGTTGCAAATTTAATTATCAGCTATTTTAAAGGTAAAATATTTTTTGGATTAATTGCTTCAATAAGTTCATCAATGTTTAATGGTTATACTGAACAAAACTTAAGTTTTTCTATAAAACAAAACTCAGCATACATAATTAGAAATATAATTGATCAACCAAGTATATTTGTCCATCATACTTTGCAAGGTATTTATTATGTTATATTTGAAAGTTTGTTTATTATATGCACGCTCACTATATTTGTCTTAGCAAATCAAATTATTGGTTTATCTATAATATTTGTAGCACTAACGTTTTTTTTAATATTTTATTATTTAAGTAAATATAAAATTAAAAGTTATGGCAGAAGTCTAAATTCTAGATATGCTGAAAGATTAAAGATCACAAGAGAGTCAATTGAAGGTATTCAAGATATATTGTTATATAATAAAAAAGAATATTTTGAAAAAATTTTTACTGATCATACTTATAGAATAGTTGGATTAACATCTATTTTAGCTATACGTGAACAGCTGCCTCGTAATGTTTTGGAATTTTTCGCTGTGTTTTGTATTTCAATTATAATTATTTATTTTTTTAATACTGGTATGACAGGGTATGAAATCATTCCAATCGTAAGTCTAATTGCAATAGGTCTTTTGAGAATAATTCCATCTTTTACAAAAATTATGAGTTCTATTATCAGAATTAAGGCTAGTATACCAATTGTTGAAAATTTAAGTCTGGAGCTTAATAAATTTAGAAAAATTCATCAAAATAAAAATACAAATTTTGACTATAATAAAAATATAGAAATAAAAAATCTAAAGTTTTATTATGATAAAGAGATGATACTTGATAATATTAATTTTAAAATTCATGCAAATAAAATTTTTGGAATTAAAGGTGTTAGCGGATCAGGAAAAACTACTTTATTAAATTTAATTATTGGCTTCCTAAATCCATCAGAGGGCTCCATTGAAGTAAATGGTAAAGAAATTTCAGAAAATATAAAAAATTGGCAAAAAAATGTAAGTTATGTTCCTCAAAAAATTTTTTTAAGTGATGATAGTTTAAAGAACAATATATCATTCGAGACTAATGAAAATTTAATAGACAAGGATAAACTAGACACAGTTATAAATATTTCACAACTGAATAGCATTAAAAATGAAGATTTAGATTTAGATAAAAAAATTGGGGAATCGGGAAAAAAAATTTCATCAGGGCAAGCACAGAGAGTTGCTATAGCTAGAGCATTATTTCAAAATCCAAAAATTTTAATTCTTGACGAAGCCACAAGCGCACTTGATAAAAAAACAGAAAATAAAATTTTTGATAGTTTAGTGCAATTAAAAAACAAAGGTATGACAATAGTAATCATAAGTCACGATCCAAATTTATTTAAGTTTTGCGATTCTTATTATGATTTAGACAAGAAGGAAACTATATCAGTAAAGTAAAAGATATCACCATTCGTACTTTTCCTTAATAATATATATGTTATAAATAACCTATGTCTAATTTAAACGAAATTCTTGCATATAAAGAAATTAAAAAAATAAAAAATTTGAAAAAAAAAATTTCATTTAATGACTTATTTAAAATCATAAAAAAATGCAATGGCGGAATTTTTGAAGATTTAAAAATTTATATGATTTTGACTATTAAATGGCATTTTGATTATCTTGCAAAAACCAGATCTTTTCCAAATGAGTTAAATTTAAGCCTAAAATATTGGCATAATATCTTTACTATTTTTCTAGTCCTAGAAAAGCAAGGATGGATTAAATCTTCTAATAAAAAAAAATTGCCAGTTGATGTCTGGAAAAATACAAAAAAATCATTTAATTTTATGTGGCCTAGGAATACTAGTAAAAGAAAATATGACACCTCGAAAGTAATGGTCGATCTGAGAATAAATCAAATTATGAAGATGATCAGGAGAAATAACAGAAATTTTAACAATATGACAGTTTTAGATTCTGGTTGTGGTCCCGGTAGATATATGGAAAGTTTATTAAGATTTAATCCAAAGAAATTAATAGGAATTGATTCTGGTAAAGAAATTATTAATACTAATAAAAATAGATTTAAAAAATATAAAAAAATGAAGTTTGTCAAATCTAATTTTGATAAATTATATATTAAAGAAAACTCAATAGATTTACTTATTTCCGCCGGTGTTTTGCACCATACTAAAACAAATTTATCAAAAGTAATACAAGACCATGCGAGAGTTATTAAAAAAGAGGGATTTCTGTTTGTTTTTATTGTTGGAAAAGGAGGTCAAGAATTAGATCTTTGGAAATTCTGTAGAAGAGTTATGAATACAATAGATATCAAATATGTTTATTCTAAATTAGAAAATCAAATTTCGCATTTAAGACTTCAAGGTTTATTAGATCATAGTTACGGAGAATACAAATCTATTTCTAGGAAACCATTTGAAAAAATTTTAAAAAAGTACTTTTCAAAAATAGAGAGGGTAAAAGGAGTTCCTGGCGCAGATGTAACAGTTAATACTTTTAAAAATGATAAATATTTTAAACTAAGATTTGGAACTGGAAATTTAAGATATTTATGTACAAAGTAGTAATTAATTCTTTCGATGAGATTTACAATTTTTATGCTATCAAAAATGTTTTTTTTTCAAAAAATTGGTTTTTTACTGATTTTGAAAAAACAATTAAATCTGTTCAAAGTTATCATAATTTATGGAAGCCTCTGTTCTATACTTATTGGATTGCACAAGAATATCCTAATTACAACAATATAAAGTTAAAAAATAGGTTGAAAAATTTCATATCATCTAGCGAGAATTTCTGTTTAAATAATAATAATTTAGGTAAATTTTAAAATGTTAGAATATTTTATTTCAAAACTTAATAAAACAATTTTTAGAACACCAGGAATTGAATATTTAAAAAAAAATAATAATTTAACAAAAAAATCTAAATACCTAAATTTTTGGGTAAATAGATTTAAAAAGAAAAATAGTTTTAGATACTTTTTTTTTGATAATAATCAAAAAGTAGAAGATGGTTATATATTTAATTCAACAAAAGATTATAAAATATCACCACAAATGTTTCAGTCCTTAGCTTTTTACGGCATTCTCATCATTAAAAATGCATTACCTAAAAATGAATTGACTAAAATCACAAAACTTTTTGATGATTTAAAAAAATTAAATGAAAATGATTATTGGTTATCAAGTCCAAAAAAAATTAAAGGTAGAATTGACACTGATTTAAATGTTGTAAGGGCAAATATCGATAAGTTAGATCATTTAAAAGATTACAGTAATCAAGCCACAAAAAGAATTTACAATAAAATTGTTGAGCCTAATGTTGATCTGCATTATTTAAAAATTAACAAAAATGAGGAAAAAGCTATAAGGGGTGAAACGTACCTCCATTGTGATAGGTTTGTGCCACATTTTAAGATGTTTTATACTCCACATACCATTGGAGTTTCAGATGCTCCATTTGAGTATGCCTTACAAAGCCATAAAATAGATAACAATTACATTGAATTTTTTAAAAATTCAGTTTTTTTTGATGAAAATGATGAATTAAGTAAAAAATTATATAAAAAAAGGATAAAGGTTACAACAGAACCTAATACTCTTTATATTGCATTTACTAATGGT
>CACJTN010000027.1 GCA_902596325.1 uncultured Pelagibacteraceae bacterium | reverse complement strand
ATTTCTTTTTCTATTTCACTTAAAAAGTAAGGATTTTGATAAATAGCTCTTCCAATCATTACACCATCGCAATTTTGTAAATGATTTTTTATTTGGTCTGTGGAGGTAATACCTCCATTTATAATAATTTCTAATTCTGGGTTTGATTTCTTTATTTCATATACCATTTTATAGTTTAGCTTAGGAATATTAAGGTTTTGCTTAGGCGTTAACCCTTTTAAAATAGCCTTTCTAGCATGTAAAATGATAGTCGATGATCCAGCATCCTTAATTTTATTGATAAACATATTTAGATAATCAAATTCTTCAGTATTATCAAAACCAATTCTTGTTTTTGCAGTAACTGGAATTTTACAAGAATTAGACATTTCATTAATACATTCTGCAACAAGATCTGGTTCTTTCATTAAACACGCACCAAAAGAATTTTTTTGTACTTTTTTACTTGGACACCCTAGATTAAGATTTATCTCGTCGTAACCTAAATCCTCTGAGATTTTAGCTACCTCAGATAGTTCTTTTTTATCAGAACCACCTACTTGCAGTGCAACAGGTTTTTCTTCCTCTCTAAATCCTAATATTTTTTTTCTATCCCCATGAATTGCCGACTTTGTTGCAACCATCTCTGAATACAGCATTACATTTTTGCTTATAAGTCTTAAAAAAAATCTATCGTGTCTGTCTGTGCAATCCATCATAGGTGCAACAGAAATTTTTCTATTGATCTTTTTATTAATATCCAAGTGCTTTACCCATTATTTTATCAGGTAACCAAGTAACGATTTCAGGAAAAATACATAAAATTAAGATAGCTAACGCCATTATTATCATAAATGGTATAGATCCTTTTAAAATTTCTGACAAACTTACGTCAGGGGTAATACCTTTAATTATATAAAGGTTTAATCCAACTGGAGGTGTTATTAATCCTATTTCCATGTTAATAGTAAATACTATTGCAAACCAATAAGGATCAAAACCTAAGGTTGTTATAACAGGTAGTAATATTGCTGAAGTCATGACAATAACAGCAACAGGGGGTAGAAAAAATCCTGCTATTAAAAGAAATATGTTTATTAAAATAAACACTACCCATTTATTCGAACTTAACTCTACCATACTTTGTGCAAGCGATTGGGTTACGTAAAGTTGAGAAAGGGTGAATGCAAAAAGATATGATGCAGCAATAATGAACATTATCATTACACTCTCTTTCATAGAGACTTTAACAATGTTCCATATTTTTTTTGGTTGGTAAATCTTGTAAACGACTGCAATTAATACGAAAACTAAAAAAGCTCCAACACCAGATGCCTCTGAAGGCGTTGCGACACCTCCATATAATACATATAGAACACCAGCTATGATCGCTAAGAAAGGAAGTATTCGTGGTAAAACTTCTAGTTTTTCTTTTAGGGTTGGAGGTTTTCTATTTTTTAAAGCTTTTGCAGAATCCTTATCTATAAAATAACTGTGTATTAGTGCCCATATTGCAAACATTCCTGCTAACATAAAACCAGGTATCAAACCACATAAGAACAATCTTCCAATAGATGTACCGGTAGCAATTCCATAAACAATTAAAACGATACTAGGTGGAATTAACACTCCTAATGTACCGCCTGCAGCTATAGTTCCTGTAGCTATTTGATCTGAATATCCTCTTTTTCTCATCTCTGGAATTCCCATTGTTCCAATGGCAGCACAAGTTGCAGGACTTGATCCACTAAGAGCAGCAAAAATTGAACAAGCTCCTATATTTGAAATTACTAACCCGCCTGGTAATCTCCAAAGCCATCTATCTAATCCAGTGTATAAATCCTTTCCAGCAGGAGAGTTAGCAACTGCCATTCCCATTAAAATAAACATTGGTATTGAAAGAAGAACAAAAGAATTAAGACCTGCATAAAATGTTTCAGCAAAAACATCCAACATCTGCAAACCTTCAAAAGCAACCAAAAGAGCTATTGATACAAAGCTCAAACCAAACGCAATTGGGATTCCGGAGAACAAGACTATTAAAGTAAAGACTGCAACTATTATTGCAATTATTAATGGATCCATTAGTTTGTATCCTTCTCGTCAGTAAGTTTGATTATTTCAGCGATATACTGCAAAATCATTAACCCTGCGCCAATCATCATTGATGAATATGGAATCCATAAAGGAGGATCCCAAACAGTTCCTGTTGAGTAATTTTTTGTAAAAGCTTCCTCAACCATTAAAAAACCAAAATAAAATAAAATTAAAAAAAATAATAAGCTTACTAGCGAGGTGAATATTTTAAGTCTTAAAATATTTTTATTAGATAAAAAATCATATATCCATTCCATGCTAACATGTGCCTTTTCACTTAATACATATGCACTTCCTATGAAAGTTGAGGCAACTAAAAGCATTGTTACTAATTCTGTTTGCCAAGTGATTGCTCTTTGAAAAAAATATCTTTCAAATACAAGTTCTACAATTACTAAAATTGATAAAAGCAAAGCTAAAACAGCAAAAGCACCACATGCTTTTGCAACTAGATCACAAAATTTTAGATATTTTTTTTTCATAAAAAAACCCCTATCTAATAAAATTAAACAGGGGTTCTTTATATATTATTTTAATCTACTGCTAAAGCCATTTCCATTAGCTTATCGCCACCTGGAACTTTTTCAGCAAATGCTTTATGAGATGATTGTTTTGCAATTTCAACCCACGCAGCATGATCTTTGGCATCCATATATACTAATTTAACGCCAGCAGCTTTATAAGCTTCCTCAAACTTTTTATCTAAGTTTTCAACTTGAGCTGTCATGTATTCCTCAGCAACTTTACCTGCTTTCATTAAAGCTTTTTGTTGCTTAGCGTTTAATTTATCAAAACTCATTTTTGACATTAAAATTGGCTCATACATAAACCATAACCCAAATTTACCTGGAGGTGTTGCACATGTAACCTGTTCATAAATTTTGTAACTTACAAAACTACCAGAACTTGTATTTGCACCTGTTAGTACACCAGTTTGTAAACCTGTATAAATCTCAGACGAAGGCATACTTTGAATTCCAGCACCAGCTTGTTCTAACATTTGGTTAAAAGCTTTACCGGCTGCTCTCATTACTTGACCTTTTGCATCACTTGGATTTTTAATACATTTTGTTTTTGATGCAAAACCACCACCTAACCATGCATCTGATAATACAACAACACCAGCATCATTAATAATTTTTTTAATTTCAGTCATCATTGGACCTTTATTAAATCTTAATGCGTGATCGTGATTTTTTACTGTTCCTGGCATTAGGGTGGCATCAAATTCTGGATGGAATTTAGATGCGTAAGCTAATGGGAAAGCAGAAATATCCAATTGACCTGTTGTCATTGGTTTCCACTGTTCTTTTGGTTTATATAATGATTTAGCTGGATAGATTCTTATATCTACACCAACATTTGCCTTTTTCATTTCATCAGCAATTATTTGAACCATCTCATGTCTCGGATCGAATGAGCCGTCAGCTCTAGGCGTACCTGGCCATTGGTGACTAGCTTTTAAAGTAACTGCATATGCAGATCCTATTGTGGTTAAAAGAAATACTAATGAAGTTAAATATAATGATATTTTTCTAAACATTTTTTTCCTTCTGTAGTTATTAAAAAAAGTGTATTAAAGATAACTTAGGCTCAAGAGTCAAGTTGCCTAAAAGTACAAAAAATTGCATATGAATGGTCCTTTAAAAGATTTATTAGTTGTAGACTTAACAAGAGTATTGGTTGGTCCCTATTGCACAATGATATTGTCCGATTTAGGTGCAAGAGTTATTAAAATAGAGGCTCCAGAAATAGGAGACGATTCAAGAAAGTTTGGACCTTTTGTAAAAGATTACTCTGCATATTTTATGTCTTTAAATAGAGGTAAAGAGAGCATTGCTTTAAACTTAAAAAATGAAGATGATAAAAAAATATTCGAAAAAATTTTAGCCAAAGCTGACATTCTCGTTGAAAATTTTAAGCCTGGAACATTGGAGAAATGGGGTTTTGGTTGGAAACAAGTTTCAAAAAAATATCCTAAATTAATTTACGCTTCTGCATCAGGTTTTGGACAAACAGGTCCATTGAAAGAATTACCGGCGTATGACATGGTCGTACAAGGTATGGGTGGATTAATGAGCGTTACAGGCCAACCTAATTCAGAACCAACAAGAGTGGGGACATCAATTGGTGACATTACTGCAGGACTATTTACAGCTATTGGAATAAATGCTGCTTTATATGATAGACAAAAAACAGGTAAAGGAATGTACATAGACGTATCTATGTTAGATTGTCAAATTGCAATCCTTGAAAACGCAATTGCGAGATATTTGTCTAAAAATGAAATTCCTAAACCAATGGGATCACGTCATCCATCAATAGCTCCATTTGAGGCTTTTAAGACAAAAGATAGCTACATAATAATTGCTGCGGGTAACGATAAACTGTTTGAAAATTTATGTAATGCTTTAGATCTCAAAGATTTAATAATGGATGAAAAATACAAATCAAATTCTTTGAGAAGTGAAAATATGAATGAGTTGAAAAAAATTCTAGAACAGAAACTTATTAATAAAACTACAAATGAATGGGTTAAAAATTTAGAAAGTTTGAAAATTCCATGTGGTCCAATTTTTAATATAAAAGAAGCGGTTGAAAATCCTCAGGTAGAGGCAAGAAATATGATTGTTAAAGCTTATCATAAAGTTATTGGAGATTTTAAACTTGCTGGCAATCCAATTAAAATGTCCACATATAAAGATGAAAAAACTCGTGGAGACATCCCAGATTTAGATGAGCATAGAGAAAAAATTATTAAAGAATTTAATTAATTTTTTTTTCAATAGCATCTGACATTTTTTTTATCATCATCTTTTTATTTAAAATGTCTGTTCTTATCAAAATTGCATCTTTAGCTTTTTTTAACGGG
>CACJTN010000026.1 GCA_902596325.1 uncultured Pelagibacteraceae bacterium | reverse complement strand
AATTACTTGCAATCCAATTGCAGTTTAATGGTAAAAACTCGGTATTAACACCATCAACGTAAACGCTTAAATTTATAGCAAGACCTTCGGATCCAAAAATTTTACCCGCACTAAGAGTTTTTTTTAGGTTTTTTTGCCATATATCCCAGCAGGGTGAATTTTTCTCTAATGAAAATGTTCCAATATTTATGTGAGGAGCAAACGCAAGCTTCCTTGCATCATGCAAATTTATATTTGAACTTAATGCGTGTTTAAAATTTTGAGATTTTATTTGAGCGAATTTTCCAAATATCCACTTTACTTTAGAGGTTATTTTATAACCGGGCCCTATTGTTTGTGTAATGCCTAGCTTTCCGCTATCACAAGCTTTAAAATATAATTCCAAACAATTCCAATCTTGAACCCATGCGTCACAATCGATCCACAAATATTTTTTATAATCTGGAAAGTATTTTGGTAAAAAGGCTCTTGAAACTTGACTTTTTAACCATTCTTTTCCTCTTACTTTATAATCTGGTACTTTGATATCCCATTCAGCCTTTTTAATACTTTTTACTCTCCCAGATAATGTGCTCAATTGATTATCTGAAAGACCAGCATCTAAAACACAAATGTCAACATTTGAACTTTCCTTAAATCTAGTAATAGAGTCTACAAGCTCTATTAACATTTCGAAGTAAGTAGAATCTGCTAAAGTTACTACAGCTTTATTATTCATCACAATATATCTTCATGATCATCTATATCACCTGATTGAGTTGTAAATTTATTTCTCACTTTCATAAAATGTACAGAACTAATTGGTATCATTAAAAGATATATAAGACCTGAAATAACTATCGTGTTAAATGTATATAGAAGTAATAATACAAAATAAATCACCACACCAAATATTAAAAATATACTCATACTTCTTGGAACAATTATTTTTTTAAAAGAGTAAGTTGGTAATTTACTAATTAATAGTATTGATATCGTTGCAAAAAATATTGGTACAACTAAATCATAATTAATGTTTATTAATGTAAGTTCGCTAAAACTGAAAAATAAAGGCATAAGAACTAGTATTCCACCTGCAGGTGATGGTATACCTTCAAAAAAATTCCCCTTCCATGTTGGTTCTTCAGATGAATTGACATTAAATCTTGCCAGTCTTAATGCAACTGCAACAACGTATATTAAACATATGAACCAACCTATCCTGCCAAGTTCATTTAATTTCCAGAAATACATTATAAAAGCCGGCGCTACACCAAAACTAATTACATCCGTTAAAGAGTCTAATTCTTTACCTACTTTAGAAGTGCCTTTTATTAATCTTGCAATTCTTCCATCCAAACCATCTATTATTCCAGCTACTATTATGGCCACTACTGAAAATTGAAAGTTTCCATCAAATGCAAATTTAATCGATGAAAGTCCTATGCAAACCCCTACCAAAGTAAATATATTAGGCAATATAACTCTTGAATTCTTTGCTGTAACAATCTTAAACTTTCTTTTTGGTTCCATTATTTTTTAGCTATTAGAGTTTCACCAGCAATAGTTTTTTGGTCAACTTTGACAAGTGGTTTATAATTTTCAAAATATAAGTCTGCCCTACTCCCAAACCTTATCATCCCTATTCTGTCTCCTTGCTGTAGATCAGTATCTTCATTAGTTTCACAAACAATCCGTCTAGCAATAAGTCCTGCTATTTGCACAACAACTATATCTTCACCTTTTGTATTAGTTATTTTATAATAATTTCTTTCATTATCCTCACTTGCTTTGTCTAGAGACGCGTTAAAAAATTTTCCAGGTTTATATAATATTTGCGAAACTTTTCCTGAGCATGGTGTTCTGTTCACATGACAATCAAATACATTCATAAAAACGCTTACTTTTGTAAAAGTTTTGTTTTCTAAATTTAGTTCCTTAGGTCCATTTGTTTCTTTGACCTGTAAAACTACACCATCTGCGGGACTAACAAGATAATCTTCGTCGTTAATGGGATATCTCTCTGGATCTCTAAAAAAATAATAACACCAAATTGTAAGAACTAATCCGACTAGTCCTAAAAAGTTACTTATAAAATAGAATATTAATGTTATTACACCAAAAATAACTAGAAATTTATAACCCTCGTTGTGAACCTTTGGAAAAACTTTATCTATCATAATCCTTCATTTGCTAATTTGTCGTTAATATGTATATAAAACTCTATAATTCAATTAATAAGATATATAAATAAATATGGCTAAAATTAAGGTAAAAAACCCTATTGTAGAGCTAGATGGTGATGAAATGACCAGAGTTATTTGGGAATTTATTAAAAATAAACTTATCAAGCCTTATTTGGAGCTGGATATAAAATACTATGACTTAGGCATAAAGAGTAGAGATGAGACTTCTGATCAAATTACAATTGATTGTGCAAATGCAATTAAAAAATACAATGTAGGAATAAAATGTGCAACTATAACACCTGATGAAGGTAGAGTTGAAGAATTCAAACTAAAAAAAATGTGGAGATCTCCTAATGGAACAATTAGAAATATTCTTGGAGGAACAGTTTTCAGAGAACCAATATTATGTAAAAATATTCCAAAATTAGTACCAAGCTGGGAAAACCCAATTTGTATTGGAAGACATGCTTTTGGAGATCAATATAGAGCAACAGATTTCCAAGTTCCAGGTAAAGGAAAATTAGAAATAAAATGGACATCTGAGGATGGAAAAGAAAAAAAAGAATTTGAAGTATTTAATTTTCCAGGTCCAGGAGTTGCAATGTCGATGTATAATTTGGATCAATCTATAAGAGACTTCGCAAGAGCATGTATGAACTATGGATTGAACAGAAGGTGGCCAGTTTTCTTGTCTACAAAAAATACAATTTTAAAAAAATATGATGGACGATTTAAAGATATTTTCCAAGAAATTTATGAAAATGAATTCATAGATAAATTTAAAGAGAGAGGCATATCATACGAGCATAGATTAATAGATGACATGGTAGCATGTGCTATGAAGTGGAATGGGAATTATATTTGGGCTTGTAAAAATTATGACGGTGATGTTCAATCAGATACGGTTGCGCAAGGATTTGGTTCATTAGGATTAATGTCTAGTGTTTTAATGAGTCCGGATGGTAAAACTATTGAAGCAGAGGCAGCTCATGGAACTGTCACTAGACATTATAGAATGCATCAACAAGGAAAAGAAACTTCAACAAATCCTATTGCATCAATTTTTGCATGGGCTAGAGGTTTATATCACCGAGCAAAACTTGACGAAAATGAGGATTTAAAAAAATTTGTTAAAAATTTGGAAAAAACTTGCATTGAAACGGTCGAGAGTGGATCAATGACAAAAGATTTAGCTATATTAGTTGGATCAGATACGAAATTTTTAACTACTAATCAATTTTTGGACGTAATAGATAGCAATCTTAAAAAAAGATTAGATCAAAACTTTTAATTTTTCAAAAGCTTCATCAATTTTATTTTCTAATACACCACCTGCTTGAGCAAAATCTGGTCTACCTCCTCCACCTTTGCCGCCAATTACTTCTGACCCAAGTTTTGCAAATTTTACAGCATCATATTTCGAGGTTAGTTTTTTTGTAACTCCTACTGCAAGTCCTACTTTGCCATCTTTATTCGCAAAAATAATTATTAAACCTTCTCCTATTTCTTTTTTTCCATTATCAACTAACCCTCTTAATTCTTTAGGTGGTAAATCAGAAATTTTTTGAAATCTTACTTTAATATTATTAATAGTTTCATCTTTTATTATATTTTTCGATTTATCATTTAGAATTTTACCTATTGACAATTTCTCTAGTTGTCTTGTTAAATCTTTAATCAAGTCTTTAGGATTTTTGTTTTCTAAATTTGGCTTGCCACCAAAAGATATTATATCTTTAGTTAACATTTCAATAGTCTTCTCATCTTTTTGAGCTGATAAATTTGATTGTTTTTCTTTATCTTTTAAAAAGTCCTCTAATTGCTTATCCCTTAAAGCCTCAATTCTTCTAACTCCTGCAGCAATGGATGACTGGCTAATAACCTTCAATTTTCCAACATCTCCAGTATTTTTAACGTGAGTTCCGCCACATAATTCAGTTGAAAAGTATTTGTTACCTTCATCTCCCATAAAAACCACTCTTACCTCGTCACCATATTTCTCTCCAAATAAGGCTAATGCTCCATGCTCAATGCCTTCTTCAGGTGTCATAATTCTAGTTATTACGTCCGATTTTTTATTAACTATCTCGTTTGCTATTTCCTCAATTTTCAGCATTTCGTCATTGGATATCGGTTTCATATGGCTAAAATCGAAACGTAATCTGTCCGGAGCAACTAGGGAACCTTTCTGCATAACATGTTTTCCAAGAGTTCTTCTTAAAGACTCATGTAAAAGGTGAGTTGCAGAATGATAAGCTTTAATATTTTCTCTTCTCGCGCTATCTATTTTTAATTCCACACTTTCCCCGACTTTCAAGCTTCCCCCATCCATTACTCCATAATGCACAAATAGATTTCCTAATTTTTTTTGAACATCATTGACTGTAAATGAATTATTACCTGAATTTATTTTTCCAATATCTCCTAATTGACCACCAGATTCACCGTAGAAAGGTGTTTGGTTTACAACAATCACTCCTTTCTCACCAGTTTTTAAACTATCAACTTCGTTATTATTTTTAATCAATTTCAAAATAACACCTTCAGATTGGACTTTTTCATAACCTAGAAATTCAGTTGCTCCTACTTTATCTTTTATATCAAACCAAATCTCATCAACAGCAGCATCACCAGAACCTTTCCAATTTTTTTTTGCAAGTTCCTTACTTTCTTGCATAAGACTTTGAAACTTATCGTTATCAATTTTTAAAGATTTATTTTTAAGAATATCTTCAGTTAAATCTAATGGAAAACCATAAGTATCATATAATTTAAATGCTACTTCACCCGGTAAGACTTTATCTATCTTGGAGATCTCCTCATCTAAGATTTTCATACCTCTTTCGAGTAAAACTAAAAATTTTTCTTCTTCCATTTTTAAAGTTTCTTTAATTAATGATTGAGCTCTATCTAATTCAGGATAACTATTTGACATTTCGTCTAATAGACTTTTAAAAATATTGTGAAAAACTGGATCTTTCGAGCCTAACAAATGAGAGTGTCTCATACCTCTTCTCATAATTCTTCTTAGAACATAGCCTCTCCCTTCATTAGATGGTAATACACCTTCAGCTAATAAAAACGAGCTCGCTCTTAGATGATCTGCAATCACACGAAAACTTGCGATA
>CACJTN010000025.1 GCA_902596325.1 uncultured Pelagibacteraceae bacterium | reverse complement strand
CAAATATACCTCTAGATGATGTTCCAATAGGTTCTGACGAAAAAGATAATATAGAAATTGAAAAGAAGGGAGTTATAAAAAATTTTAATTTTAAACCTAAATCTCACTATGAATTGGGTGAAAATTTAAAAATGCTAGATTTTGATCTAGCTTCTAAAACAACCGGATCAAGATTTACTTTTGTAAATGGTGAACTTGCAAGATTAGAGAGGGCTATTTCTAATTTTATGCTTGATCTGCACATTAATACTAATGGATACAAGGAAATATCCCCTCCATTAATGGCCAATTATAGTTCAATGTTCGGCACAGGCCAATTACCAAAATTTGAAAATGATCAATTTGAGCTTAAACTAGATGATAAAAGTGAAAGAAAGTTTTTAATACCTACTGCAGAAGTTATTTTAACTAATATTGTTAAAAACCAAATTTTAGATAAAAAAAATTTACCAATGAGATTTGTGGCCTCAACTCCTTGCTTTAGAAAAGAGGCGGGTAGTTACGGTAAAGATACCAAGGGCATGATTAGACAACACCAGTTTCATAAGGTTGAATTAGTAAGTATAGTTAAAATAGAGGAATGCTTAAGTGAATTAGAACGAATGACTAATTGTGCAACTATGGTATTAGATCAACTGAATTTGCCTTATAGAAAAATAATTTTATCTACTGGAGACATGGGTTTTAGTGCTGAGAAAACTTACGATTTAGAAGTATGGCTTCCATCTGAAAATACCTATAGAGAAATCTCAAGCTGTTCTTCTTGTGGATCTTTTCAGTCAACAAGGATGATGACAAGATATAAGAACGACAAGAATGAAACCATATATCCCGGCACATTAAATGGTAGTGGATTAGCTATAGGACGAACTTTAATTGCTATAATGGAAAATTACCAAAATGAAGATGGCTCGATTAATATACCCGATGTATTAAAACCTTATATGAATAATCTTGAGAAAATAGACATCAATTAAGAGTTGTTTTAATAATTTATTTAGTATAAAAAAAATCAAATTTGAGGTTTTATGGATCCAGCTATAGGTCAATTTATTCCACTAATATTAATATTTGTAATTTTTTATTTCTTTTTAATTCGTCCACAACAAAGAAAAGCAAAAGATCATAAAAAAATGGTAGAAGATCTAAAAAGAGGCGACAAAATTATTACAAGAGGGGGCATAATAGGTACAGTAGAAAGAATTATCGATAATGAAAAAATTGAAGTTGAAATATCCGATAATGTAAAGGTTGAAATCTTAAGATCTGACGCTGGAGTGCTCTCTTTAGTGAGTAATAAAACTGAAGTAAAAAAATAACATTAATTAAATGTTATATTTTTCTAAATTAAGAATTATTTCTATCTTATTATTTACAATTACTTTATCTTTTTTTACAGTTTTAAACTTTATTAAATTAGAAAATTCCTTTTTACAAAAAAAAATCAATTTAGGTCTAGATCTTCAGGGTGGTTCTTATTTACTTTTAGAGATTGATAATGAACCAGTTATAAAGCAAAAACTACAAAGCAAACTCTTAGATATTAGAAAATTATCAAAGACAGAAAATCTTCAAATAAAAAACTTAAAATTAGATAATAATGTAATTTATTTTGAAACTACAAGCTTATTACGAGATAAAGTAGAAAAATTATTTGAAAAAGACGATAGCGATATTAATCCTTATTATCAAAATTTTAAATCTCATGAATTGAATTTATCTATTGAAGAAAATTTATTTATTCTTTCGTTTTCTGATTATGGACTAGTACTTCTTAAAAACTCTACATTAGACCAGGCAATAGAAATTGTTCGTAGAAGGGTCGATGAGTTAGGTACTAATGAACCTAACATAGTAAAAAGAGGAAATGACAGAATATTAGTAGAGTTACCTGGTTTAGATGATCCTGCTAGAATAAAAAATCTCTTGGGAAAAACTGCTAATCTTACTTTTCAATTTGTATCAAAAAGTTCAGAGGAGTCATTTGGAACTCAAACTTTAAAATATGATGAAGATGATGAATTAGAAGAAATTGTAAGCAAAAGAGTAATACTAAGTGGGGAAAATCTACTTGATGCAAAACCTAGTATGAACAACGAAACCAATGAAACAGTTGTCGTATTTAATTTAGATAGAGTAGGTGCTAAGAAATTTGCAAAGGCTACATCTAAAGGTGTTGGTAGGCAATTAGCCATTGTTTTAGACAATAAAATTATAAGTGCTCCAACTATAAGTGAAGCGATTGTTGCGGGATCTGGTCAAATATCTGGAGATTTTACGTTTCAATCCGCTACTGATTTAGCTTTATTATTAAGATCTGGAGCGTTGCCAGCTCCACTTAATATTATTGAAGAAAGAACAGTTGGTCCAGATCTTGGAAAAGACTCTATTAAAGCAGGAATAATATCTCTAATTATTGGGTTTATATTAGTTATTTTGTTTATGATTTATAAGTACAGAATTTTTGGTTTAATCGCAAATATAGCTTTAATAATTAATTTAATTCTATTAGTTGGTATATTAACAATTTTAGAAGCAACACTTACTTTACCAGGCATTGCTGGAATTATATTAACGGTGGGAATGGCTGTTGATGCAAATGTTTTAATTTTCGAAAGAATAAAAGAAGAAACACTACGTGAAAAAAACAAAATCATTGCATTTGACTCTGGTTATACAAAATCTAGAACTACTATATTAGATGCCAATATAACAACCCTGATTGCTACAATTATTTTATTTTTTATGGGTTCTGGACCTATCAAAGGTTTTTCAATTACATTAGGTATAGGGATCCTGACAACTTTATTTACTGTTTACTTTATAGCTAGATTGTTAACCTCAGTTATAGTTTTAAGAAACAAAGAGAAAGAAAAAATTATTTAATGACAGATTTTAAATTTAATAAATTTTATAAGACTGGAAATATTTTATCCATAATATTAGTTTTCATTTCTGTAATTTTTCTATCATTTAAAGGTTTAAATTATGGTGTAGACTTTAAAGGTGGAACACTAATAGAATTAAGAGTAATAGATAAAAATTATAATATTACAAATGTAAGGGACGTATTTAATAGTTTAAATTTAAAAGGTGTATCAGTAAAAAAATTTGGTAATGAAACAGATTACATTATAAAATTTCAAACTGAGGATTTAAATAATCCAAATTTTATAAATAATATCAAATCTAATATTGAGAAAAAAAATGGAAATATTTTCGAATATAGAAGGGTTGAAAATGTTGGTCCTAAAGTTAGTAAAGAACTTCTAAAATCTGGAATAATTGCCATCTCTTTATCACTTCTTGCGATGTTAATTTATATATGGATTAGGTTTGAGTGGCAGTTTAGTTTGGGTGCTATATTAGCATTATTTCATGATGTGATTTTAACTCTAGGTATTTTCTCTATTTTTTCATTAGAAATTAACTTGTCAATCGTAGCAGCCGTTCTTACTATTGTTGGATATTCTATGAACGATACAGTAGTGATATATGATAGAGTTAGGGACAACTTAAAAAAATATTCAGATATCAAAATTTACGAATTATCAAATATTTCAATAAATGAGACTTTATCAAGAACGATAATTACATCCGTGACAACCTTATTGGCATTATTTTCAATTTTCTTTTTTGGTGGAGCTATACTAAAAGGATTTTCGTTGGCAATGATACTTGGTGTTATATTTGGAACATATTCATCTATTTATATTGCCTGTCCTTTATTGGTAAATCTTAAAGTTACACAAAAAACGATCTTAAAAGAGGATAAATAGTTTAAGCAATTTTTTTAACTTTGCCATTAAGCAAAGGTTTTAAATATTGACCAGTGTAGCTATCCTTAACATTAGCAACATCTTCAGGTTTGCCTTCTGCAATGATATTGCCACCCTTTACACCACCATCTGGACCCATATCTACTATATAATCTGCAGTTTTAATTACATCTAGATTATGTTCTATAACCACCACCGTATTACCTGTGGCAACGAATGTATGAAGAATCTCTAATAGTTTCTTAATGTCGTGCTGGTGCAACCCAGTCGTGGGCTCATCTAAAATATACATTGTTCTACCAGTTGATCTTTTTGATAATTCTTTAGCAAGCTTAATTCTTTGAGCTTCACCCCCGGATAGGGTTGTTGCCTGTTGTCCAATTTTTATATAGCCCAAGCCTACTTTTTTAAGTGTTAACAACTTACTTCTAATGTTTGAAATATTCTCAAAAAATTCGCAACCTTCTTCTACTGTCATATTTAAAACATCCGCAATACTTTTATCTTTAAATTTTATTTCTAAAGTCTCTCTATTGTATCTGCTTCCTTTACATTCATCACAAGTTATATAAACATCTGGTAAAAAATGCATTTCATAGGTTATTACACCATCACCTTCGCAGGCTTCACATCTTCCGCCTTTTACATTAAATGAAAATCTTCCTGGTTTGTAACCACGACTTTTAGACTCTGGTAAGTTTGTAAACCAGTCTCTTATTGGTCCAAATGCACCTGTATATGTTGCAGGATTTGATCTAGGTGTTCTACCAATTGGTGATTGGTCAATATCAATAATTTTATCTATTAATTCCATTCCTTTCAAACCTCTAAAGGGCTTAGGTATTTTTCTAGATTTATTATTATTTAAACTTAAATTTAAAGCGTTATATAATGTTTGTAGAACTAATGTTGATTTACCACTACCAGAAACACCAGTAACACATGTAAATGTTCCAAATGGAATTTTTAAATTAACATTATTCAAGTTATTACCACTAGCACTCAAGATTTGTAAAAATCTTCCATTTTTTGCTAATCGTCTTTTTTTTGGGATTGGAATATAAAATTTATTTGATAAATATTTTCCAGTTATACTATCTGCATTTAAAAGCTCTTCGTATGATCCTTCAGCAACAACCTTTCCACCATTATGACCTGCCTCAGGACCAAGGTCTATAATGTGATCTGCATTTTCCATAGTTTCAGTATCGTGTTCAACAACTACAACTGTATTTCCAAGATCACGTAATCTTTTTAATGCATTTATCAATTTAACATTATCCTTTTGATGTAAACCTATAGACGGTTCGTCAAGAACATACAAAACACCAGTCAAACCTGATCCTATTTGTGACGCTAACCTAATTCTTTGTGATTCTCCACCAGATAAAGTCCCTGACTCTCTAGATAAGGTTAAGTAATCTAATCCAACGTTTAATAAAAAATCGAGTCTTTCATTTATTTCCTTTAGAATATGTTCAGCAATTTTTAATTGTCTTTGATCAAGTTTAAGTTGTAAAGAGTTGAACCATTTTTTTGCTTCATAAATAGATTTTTCTGTGACTTGACTGATATTTAGATTATCAATTTTTACACACAACGCCTCTTCTTTTAACCTTTGACCATTACATTTGTCACAATTTGTATCAGATTGATATTGTGAAATTTCATCTCTTTTCCAATCACTATCGGTTTCAAGATACCTTCTCTCAAGATTATTAATTACACCTTCAAAAGTTTTTTTGTGTGAATACTTTTCATAACCATCGTCATAGGAAAATTTTATTTCATCATCATCAGATCCAAATAATATTATATCTCTTATTTTCTTTGATAATTTGTTCCATTTTTCATCCAAGGAAAAGTTATAATGTTTTGCTAGAGATGCTAATGTTTGTGCATAATATAAAGTAGTTGTTTTTGCCCACGGTTCAATTGCACCATCTGCAATAGATTTCTTCTCATTAGGTACTACAAGTTTTGGATCAACGTTTAGTTTTATACCTATTCCATCACATTCCTCACAAGCACCATACGGACTATTGAAAGAAAAAAGCCTTGGTTCAATTTCTTCAATTGTAAAACCACTTTCTGGACAAGCAAATTTCGTTGAAAATATTAATTTTTCAATCTTTCTAAATTTTTTTGGTAGTGTCTCATTTTCATACTCAACAAAAAGCAGTCCATTAGCTAAATTAACAGAAGTTTCAATACTTTCAGCTAATCTGTTTCCTATTGAAGAGTTCAAAACTATTCTGTCTACTAAAATAGATATGTCGTG
>CACJTN010000024.1 GCA_902596325.1 uncultured Pelagibacteraceae bacterium | reverse complement strand
ACTTATGACTAATTAAGTTTTAAGACTTGATCTTTTAAATAATCTGCAATGGCATTACTGTTCCAATTTTTAAATTTATTAGAATTTATACTGTTTCCAATTTTTAAAAAATAATTATTATTTTTTTTATTAAACAATTCTCTTATAAATAGCGATCTTCTAAGTTGATCACTAAAAAAACCTACAGTTTGAAATAATACAGAATTTTTACCTTTAAAATAAATAGGTACAATTTTACATTCTGTTTTTTTTATTATGGAACCAACTAATGGTTTCCATTTCCTTTCTTTTGGTTTATCAAAAATAAAACTCGAAGTTGCAACTTCTCCTGATGGAAATAATATTAGCGAACCTCCATTATTAATAAAATTAATTGCACTTTTTTTACTTTTAATATTTTTTTTTATATCATCAGTTATTTCAGAGAATTTAATTGGTATAAGATATTTTTCAATCAGATCAATCTGTGTAATTTCCTCATTTATCAAAATTTTATAATCTTTTCTAATGTTTGCAATTATTGCTGCAACTATTAAACCGTCCAAAAGACCGAATGGATGGTTGCATACAACTATTACTGGACCTTTACTTGGTATATTTTCTAATGAGTTAACAGTGTATTTAATATTTAAATACTCAATTATCTTAGTCCAAAAGTTATCAGTTCTTTTTAATTCATCATAATTTTTTTTATATAGATCTTTAATATGATCAATTTTAGAAATTTTTTTAACAAAATAACTAAACATTGATCAAACAATTTTTTCTACGTATTCTTTATTTATTTTGTTTGAAGGTAAGAAAACAAAAACATCAGTAGTTTTAAATTTGTAATCAATAACAGCACCATCACCGATATAGGCATTAAGTTTTATATAACCTTTTATAAGAGTTGGTAATGATTTTACTAGTTTCAGATTTAGTTCAATATTTTTTGAATAATCTATTTTTGCTCTACAATATTTTCTTGCTTTTACTCTAATATTTTCAGGCATTTTATAATTTTGTTGGAGAAATAATAACTGATTATTAATTTTTTGAATATCAATCTCTAAAAAACTAGCTGTTCCGAACATCCCATCAATTTTATTTGTATTTATATAATTATAAATTTCTCTCCACATTAATTTTAATACATTTCTGTTTCTAAATTTCTGAGAAATGCAAGACCTGCTTAATTCAAGCATGTTAGTATATTCATAAGATTGAATTAGTTTATTTAGGCAAAATTCTTCAGAAGTATAAAAACCAATTTTTTTTTCAGCAACCTTTTGTTGAAGCAATCTGTATGTGCCAATAACTTTGTTTTTAGAAAATTTAGAATGTTTGTAATTTACTATAATATGATCACAATAACTGTCATATTTATCAGAGTCTTTTCTAAAATTACTAATATTAAGAATTTTTTTTTTATTTCTATCAGAAAAAAAAACTTGATAACGTAGTTTCTGAGCTTGTTTAATTTCGGAATTACTGTCAGCTAATTTAACAAAAATTTCAGGCTTAAAGAAGTTTTTTGTGTTTAAATAAACTTTTTTTGATTGTTTTTTATAATTTAATAATGCTTGTTTAATCACAAATTCGAATTAACTGATTCATATTAAAATTATATTAAAGAATTATTTCAGTTTCATTTCATGCATTCTCCAATTGATCCTAAGTATTGTCCTATAATATCCTAGAACAATACTATTGTAGTATTAGTCATTAAATTTAATTCTCGTTAAAGTTTGGTTTCTTTTTATATAATAAGGATGAATTTTAATAATTTATTCATATGAGTTTAAGAAATAGTTAATAAAATTTCTCTAAAGATCTAGAGGTATTTAACATTATTTATTTTTCCTTCTATTTAAAGTCTCCCTTGTAGTTATGTAAATATTGCAAGGGAGGTAATAATTTGTTGAGTTCAGTTTTTGTTTGTATTTTTAAATAACTTTAACTTATCTGAAAAAAATTTTTAACATATTTATATTATGACTTTTTTCTCAACAAAGGATAAAAAAATGAAAAAAATAATAACTGCATTAATAGTTCTTTCAGCTTCAGGAACTTTTGCAAATGCAGAAAACTTAAAAATTGGAGAAATAAAATCTCTAATTCCAGAAGCTAGTACAGCAAATAATCAAATTCAATTAGTTGACGGTGGAAGTGGTGATTTAGACTTCCCTTTTATTGATAAAATAAAGGCAATAGCAACTGTTGGAGAAGTTAATAAGTTTAGAAATGATGAAGCGTTAACTGGATATCCAGATGGTAATGCTGCATGGTTACATGACAATAATACTATAAGAGTTGTTTACCAAAGTGAGTCTTATGCAACTATGAGTAGTGAAACTTATCCATGGGAAATGAATTCTGGTGCAACTTTTACTGGCTCCCATATTCATACAATTGATTATGATCGAACAAAATTTGCAAACTTCTTAAATAATAACAATACTGCCAGTGGAATGGTAATTAATTCAGGAAAATTGTTTGATACAATTTATAATCAATTTGGTGAAGTTGTAAAAGCCAAAGCTGATGGTGGGCTTTGGGGTAATCAAACTCTACCAAATAGACAGTTAATTAACTTTAATGACAAATATAAATTAACTAAAGCTGATTTTTTTTTCCAATCATTTTGTGGCGCTTGGTATGAACAAGCAAATAAATATGGTCAAGGAATTGGATTTAATGATGATATTTGGCTAACAGCAGAAGAATGGAACATTAAACGAATGTTTGAAAACACTAATTATACATCAGATGATACATTAGGTTTGGCTTCAATTGCTGTAGATATCAAAAATAGAACTGCATACACTGTGCCAGCATTAGGTCAATCTGGTTATGAAAAAATTATGCCAATAAATTCTAAACATAAAGATTTTGTTGTAATGGTTCTTGCTGGTTACAATCATGGTGTTGAGCCTGCTCCATTAAAAATTTATGTAGGTAAGAAAAATGTTGGTATTAATGGCAAAACGTTAGCTGATAATGCAACTGAAAGAGATAAATTTTTAAGCAGAAATGGTCTTCTTTATGGAAAAATATACGGAATGGCTTTAGCTAACGAGGACTTTGCAAAATTAGGGATAGATAAAATTGATTTATCAGCGAAAATGCTTGATGAGTATCTTAAAAATCCAGATTCTATAAATAATTTTGATGTAAGATTTTACCCAACAAGTTACCAGTGGAAAGGTTGGAATACAACACCAGCTGTAAAAGACACAGAAGTTTTTCTTTGGGGAAATCAATCAGAACAACCTAAAGGATATACTTTTTTAGTAGGCGACTCTAAAACAGAACATCCTGCAGTTGATCCTGACTTTAACAATCAAAGATATCTTCAAAATATGACTCAAGAAGGTGGATTAATTGGCATTGAATTGACAAACTTTGTTAATGAAATTCAAAAAACATTCTGGGGAAGTGCAGATCTACCTAAATATGTTTCAGCTAAAGTTACTAAAGTTGTCGGTGCGTATGATGGATCATTAAAACTAGTTACCGCTGACAAAGGTCTTAAACACAGTGGCGGTGATCACTCAACATGGGAAAATGGTGAAGCTAAAATGGTTGCACCAGATGGATTATATTGGTCTAAAACATCTGATGGAGACGTTCTTATTGTAGATGAAGATTCTGGTAATAAGGAAGGTGAAAGAAAATATTCACTTGTAATTGACTCTAACAATATGAATTTAATGAACCCAAATGAAGGTTATTTTCTAGCAATGGCTGGAGGTAAAAATAATCCAAGAGCCAAAGCAGAAACTGCTGTTTACCCAGGATCATTTTCGAAAGCAACAAGTTCAGAGTTTTCAGGATCATGGAACATTACAGCCTTAGTGACTAAAGATGAAAATGGTAAATTCTATTCAATGGATGATCTAACTGGTGTTAATTATGAAAAAATTAATCAATCAGTATCTTTATCAGATAGTATATTTTTAGGTGTAGTTCAGCACAAAGGTGAAAGTGGTGGGTTTTTAAAGAAAGTTGGCGCGGATAATGGTGGTCAAATTTTCATTTTTAAAATGAATTTACCATCTGGAGCCATGGTTAAAAGATCTCCACCTGAAACCCTTAAATTAGTATCTAATTAATTGTTAGCTCTCTAGTAATAGTAGGAGCTTGGTAATATTATCAAGCTCCTAACTTATTTTAGAATATTTTCAATAATATAATTTGATTTAGCATCATTCATTCTTATATTTTTGAATGTATAAAAATATTTTTTTTTTTGTATTTTTTTTATTTTGGAAATGAATAAAAATTGAGTATGAAAAACAAAGAAATTAATATGATTTTTATTTAGTTTTTGGTTAATCTTATTATTTTTATGATGGCTATGTAATATTAAACCAAGTTTGAAATCTTTTGTGATGCCTCTAATCTTAACTAGATTGCTTTCTTTAAAAGAAATAAAATAAACATTCTTCTTATAACCATTACATATTTCAAGTAATCTATTTAAAGTATTTTTCCTAAGAAATGGCTTAATCTCAACTAACACTTTTGTATTTACAGTTAAAATTTTTAAAAGATCACATAGTTTAGTTATCTTGTATTTTTTTAAATTCTTATCAAGAATTGTTTTAGTTTTTTTTCTGATATTGAATAACCTTCTTAAGCTATAATCATGAAAGCAAATGGGTGTATTGTTTTGGGTAAAGTGAATATCAGTCTCAATATTAAACTTTTTTTTTATACACTCTTTAAATGAAGTAATATGATTTTCTCTGAAGTTTTTTGCAATTAATCCTCTGTGTATAAACATTATTTTAATCCCTTGGTTCTATGCAATATGATCCATCCAAAAAAGAGCAGTAAAAGAACTGAGGCAAAACCTATCCTTTGATTTTCAGTTATAAAAGTAATGGTCCCTACTAAAAATGGACCAAAAAAAGACGTTAGCTTTCCAGAAGTAGCAAATAACCCAAAGGCTTTATTCTGATCCTCAATTTTTGTTAATTTAGTTATCATGACCCTACTAGCAGATTGTATTGGTCCTATAAATAATCCCAAGAAAAATGAAAAAATAAAAAAATTAATTTTTGACTGTGTAAAAATGATTAAAATGGAGAAAAAAATAAGGCATATCAAGGAAAAGGAAATTGTTTTTTTTGAATTATATTTGTCATTGAAGTATCCACCAAAACTAGCACCTATTAAAGCAGCAACATTCATTAAAACAGACATCATTAAAAGTTCATTTATTGATAATTTAAATACACCAACAGCAAAAATTCCTCCCATGACAAAAATGGTATTTAAACCATCAGCATAAAGTAGCCTTGCAAACAAAAAACGAGTTGTATTAGTTAGACCGTTATTCCAAAGAATCTTTTTTAAACTATTTGATTTCTTTTTGTTTGGTTCAACTTTTTTATATTTAGTTTGATTTAATAATGGATAGGAAAAAATGAGGAACCAAAGAGCTACAAAAATGGCAGTTGATCTATAATTAATTTTTTGATCTAAATCGACTAAATAATTAGATTGAATTAATAAAATAATAGTTAAAATAAGTGTGACAATGCCACCTAAATACCCCAGCGCAAAAGCAAAACCAGACACCTTTCCCACATGTTGTTTGTCAGCTGAATGAACTAATAATGAATTATAGAAAATAGAACTTAGTTCATAAAAATAGTTTGCCAAACAAACTATGATTAAGGTAAATAAAATATATTCAGAAGATGGTTTTGCAAACCATAATGCTGCTGTAAAAAGTATACATAAATAGGTGCTTGATTTTAAGATAATTGAGTTTAAATTCTTCTTATCAGCTAAATTTCCTAAAAAGGGTCCGCTTAATGCAATGCATAGTCCTGATACTGAAATGGCCCAACCCCAATATGCCTGGCCATTAACCATATCTTGAACAATTGACTCCGCAAAATAATTTGAGAAAACAAAAGTTATAATAACTGTTGTAAAGGCAGAATTAGCAAAATCATAAAGAGAAAATTTATAAGATTTTATATTCATGCTAATTTAATACCTTATAAATCCAGAACCACGGTCCCTAAAATTTTTTTCATAGATATCACTATACAATAATTATCTCTCTATGTCCGAGAATGGTACGAGAATCTGAGAATTAATTGCTTAGATTTTTCAATAGAAATAATCCAATGATTTTAAAAGTTATAGGATTATAAGAGATTAAGACTA
>CACJTN010000023.1 GCA_902596325.1 uncultured Pelagibacteraceae bacterium | reverse complement strand
TCGAATTCTCCTGAAAAAGGTATTGGTTTTGTATATTTTACTGGACCCACCATGGGTTACTTAATTGGGTTTATTTTCGCCTCTTATTTTGCTGGATATATTAATACTAAAGATAGTTATATTAAAATTTATATTAAATTAATTCTTTCAGTTTCAATAATTTATTTATTAGGGTTATTGTGGCTGGGTACTCTAATAGGATGGGAAAAACCGATTTTTTCCTTAGGTGCTAAACCTTTTTTATTAGCAGAGATGTTCAAAATACTATTACTTGGAATAATTTGTAAATATTTAATTAAATTGAGAAAAACTATCTAGGGGATCTTTTAGATAAAATTCTTTGTAAAGTTCTTCTGTGCATTTTAAGTCTTCTTGCTGTTTCAGATACATTTCTATTACAAAGCTCGAATACTCTATGAATATGTTCCCACTTAACTCTATCAGCTGACATAGGATTTTCTGGTGGCTCCGCTTTTTTATTTGGATCAGCTAATAATGCTTTTTCAACGTCATCTGCATCTGCAGGTTTTGACATATAATCTATTGCACCCTGTTTTATTGCTGATACCGCAGTTGGGATATTTCCATAACCAGTTAACATTACAATTCTGCTGTTTTCATTTGAGTTTTGTATTTCTTTAACAACCTCTAAGCCATTTCCATCATTGAGCCTTAAATCTACGACAGCGAAAGCAGGTTTTTTTGATTTAACGGCATCTATACCCTTTTTTACCCCCTCAGCTTGTATTACCTCAAATCCTTTTTTTTCCATTGCTCTAGCCAGTCTTTCTCTAAATGGATTATCATCATCTACTAGAAGCAGTGATTTGTCTGTAAAATCAGTAATTTTTTTTATTCCTACAGTTGAATTCATAGCACCTATATGGAGATAAATAACATAATTTCAATGGTATTATTTGCTTTACATTGGGCTAAATTTCCCATAATCCAGCAATTTATATAAATTTGCATATGAGATATGCAGATTTTTTTTATTAGATTTTTTTTTAGGAGCTAATATGAAAAAATTTAAATCAGTTGAGAAATTAGTTAATCAGCTGAAACCAAATGACCCTGTTTATTGCATTAGGAAGCATCCTATAATTAATGCTTCTAACTTCTTTCAAAAAAATTTTCCTGGAAAAATACTATATGCTGTAAAAACAAATCCTAACCAAGAAGTTTTAAAAACCATACTTGATAGTGGAATTAATCAATTCGATGTAGCATCGATTAAAGAGATAGAGACCGTTAAAAAATTAAATAATAAAGTAAAGTGCTCCTATATGCATACTGTGAAAAGCAGAGACAATATAAAGCAAGCATATTTTAAATATGGAATAAAAACGTTTGCATTAGACTCCAAAGAAGAGCTTATTAAAATAATTGAAACAACTAATTACGCTAAAGATCTAGAACTATTTGTGAGAGTCTCGGTATCTAATGAACATGCAGAGATAGATTTATCAAAAAAATTTGGAGCAATTACTTCTGAGGCGATTGGACTTTTTAGATTAACTAAACAATATTCAAAAAAAATTGGTATAAGTTTTCATGTTGGATCGCAATGTATGCATCCCATTTCATATTCAAAAGGTATAGATGAAATAGGAAAAGTCATTAAGAAAACAAAAATTTGTCCTGATTATATCAATGTTGGAGGAGGTTTTCCTACAATATATCCTGATTTAATTTCTCAACCATTAATGAATTATTTTGATGAAATTAAAAAAAGTTTAAAAAATTTAGGTTTAAATAAACTACCAGAAATTATTTGTGAACCTGGAAGAGCGATTGTGGCTGAAAGCGGTTCAACTATTGTAAGAGTTATACTTAGGAAAAAACAAAAATTATTCATAAATGATGGAACTTATGGAACACTATTTGATGCAGGTGTTCCAAATATTGTTTATCCATCAAAATTAATAACCGATGGAAGAATTTTATCCAAAAAAATGACCGCATTCGATTTTTATGGCCCTACCTGTGATAGCATGGACTATATGAAAGGACCTTTTTTATTACCAAACAATGTAAAAGAGGGTGACTATATTGAGCTTGGTCAACTTGGGGCGTATGGCTTAACATTTAGGACAGAATTTAATGGCTTTTATTCAAATCAAATATACGAAGTTGAAGACTCTCCAATTATGACGATGTACGACAAAGAAAATAAAGGTGAATTCCTTGTTGCTTAAATGTCAAAAAATAAAAACTTAGGTCACAACAGTAAAAAAGATTTTTTAAAAAATCCAGTTGAACATATTGATATCACATCCTTTGATGCAAGAGATATAATTTCGTCTATGCAAAAAATGTCTTTTGTTTCAAGAGAAACTGGTAATGCCGCAGATATATTTAATCAAATGTTAAGGGACAAAAATTGTACAATTTTTTTGACATTAGCAGGTTCAACCTCAGCCGCGGGATGTATGAATATTTATAGAGATATGGTTAAATATAATATGGTTGATGCAATAGTAGCGACTGGAGCCTCAATTATAGATATGGATTTTTTTGAAGCTCTAGGTTTCAAACATTACCAAGGTTCACAATTCCAAAACGATAACGAGTTAAGGAAAAATTATATAGATAGAATTTATGATACATATATTGATGAAGATGAATTACAACTTTGCGACAAAACTATTTGTGATATTGCTGATAATTTAGATCCTAAAAGCTATACCTCAAGAGAATTTATTATGGAAATTGGTAGATATTTGAAAAAGTTTGCTAAAAAAAAAGGATCTTTAATTGAAACAGCTTATGACAATAATGTTCCTATTTTTTGTCCTGCATTTACAGACTCTAGTGCTGGATTTGGACTAGTAATGCATCAGGAAAAAAACCCATCAAAACATATTACAATTGACTCAATAAGAGAGTTTCGGGAACTTACTGAGATCAAAATAAGATCTAAAGGTTCAGGATTATTCATGATTGGAGGAGGTGTCCCTAAAAACTTTATCCAAGATACAGTTATTTGCGCAGAGTTGCTTGGTAAAGAAGTAGATATGCATCAATACGCTATTCAAATTACAGTAGCGGACTCTAGAGATGGAGCGTGTAGTAGCTCAACTTTAAAAGAGGCAAGTTCCTGGGGCAAAGTAGATACAACTAAGGAACAGATGGTTTTTGCAGAAGCTACTAGTGTTTTACCTTTGATTGCTAGCGACGCCTATCATAGAGGTGAATGGAAAAATAGAGATAGAAAAAATTTCTCAAATTTATTTAAATAAAATGTCAAAAAAAACAAAAGTTGGTATTATTCAACTTAAAATTACAAAAAATAAAGAATTTAATTTAAAAAATTCAATTGGCAAAATAAAAGAGGCAGCGCGTAAGGGCGCAAAAATTATTTGTATGCCAGAACTATTCCTGACTGAATATTTTTGCAAGGTTGAAAATCACTCCTATTTTAAAATTGCAGAAAAAGTTCCTGGTTCTACTTCTGATATTTTTTGTAAGTTAGCAAAAGAATTGAACGTTATATTGATTATTTCCTTATTTGAAAAAAAATTATCTGGGATTTATTATAATACCTGTATCACTGTTAACAACAATGGAAAAATAATATCTAAATATAGAAAGATGCATATACCGGATGACCCGGGATATTATGAAAAATTTTATTTTACACCAGGTGATTTAGGATTTAAAAATGTGAAAACTAAATTCGGTGATATAGGAACACTTATTTGTTGGGATCAGTGGTTTCCTGAAGCGGCTAGACTTACTGCATTAAAAGGTTCTGAGATAATATTTTACCCTACGGCAATTGGATGGCATCCTAAAGAAAAAAAGAAGTATGGAAAATCTCAACTAGACTCTTGGATTACAATACAAAGATCACACGCAATTGCTAATGGTGTTTTTGTTGTAGCAATAAATAGAGTTGGAAAAGAAAAAAAAGGGAAAAGAGAAATTGAATTTTGGGGTAATTCTTTTGTTATAGATCCTAATGGAAATATAATATCAAAACTAAAATCAAACAAAGAAGGAATCTTAGTTTGTGAAATAAACTTAAAAAAGGTAGAAAGCGCCAGGCAACACTGGCCCTTTCTGAGAGACAGAAGAATTGATGCTTATAAAGCTTTAATCAAAAATCAAAATAATGATTAAAAACTTTTCTCTTCTTGGTTTTAGAATGCCAGGTGAGTGGGAAAAACAAGATTCAATTTGGATTACGTGGCCTTATAATAAAAAAGATTGGCCAGGTCTATTTGAAAATATCCCCTTCACCGTATCAAAAATAGTATCTGCTATATCAAAAAATCAAGTTGTAAATTTAATTATTAAACCCAATGAAGATAAAGATAAAATAAAAAAAATATTGTTGGGGCAAAAAGCAAAATTAAAACTTGTTAGGTTTCATAAAATTCCCTCAAATAGAGTATGGATTAGAGATTTTGGTCCAATTTACTTAATAAATAAAAAAATTAAAAAAAAAGTTTTTATAAACTTTCAATTTAATGGTTGGTCTAAATATAACGATTTTAAGTTAGATAATAAGATCAATGATAAAATCTCAAAAATTACCAAGATTAGAAAGTTAGAGCCTACATTTAAAATAGGAAAAAAAATAAGAAAATTTGTATTGGAGGGTGGTGCGATTGACGTAAATGGCATGGGTTCAATTTTATTAACTAAAGAATGTCTTCTCAGCAAGATTCAACAAAGAAATTTTGGCATTAAAAAAAAAGATTATGAAAACATGCTATCTAAATTTTTAAATGTTAATAATTTTATTTGGCTTAACAAGGGCATCAAAGGTGATGATACGCATGGCCATATTGATGACATTTGCAGATTTGTATCTCCTGATACAATTATGACGGCAATAGAAAATAATAAAAAAGACGTAAATTACAAAATTTTGCAAACTAATCTTAATATTTTAAAAAAAGCTAAAAATATTAATGGTAAAAATTTTAATTTAATTAAAATTCCCATGCCAAAAGCAATATTTATAAATAAGATAAGGGTCCCTGCAAGTTACTTAAATTTTTTAATATGTAATAAATCTGTTTTGTTACCATTGTTTAATGATAAAAATGACAAGGTGGTGATTAAAATATTTAAAAAATTTTTTAAAACAAGAAAAGTAATTGGTATAGATTGTACAAATTTGATTTGGGGTTTTGGAGCCATACATTGTATGACCCAAAGTGAACCAAGCGTTTAGGTCAAACTGGTTTAAGTGTTGATAATAATAATCTAAAAGGAATTAACATTATTAAGGCAACAAATAATTTCACTGCTAAATCACCAAGAGAAAGTGTAAACCAAGGTATACCAGTCCCATAAAATGATATTGAGAAAAATAAAAAAGTATCGACTGTTGAACCTATAATTGAAGATCCTAATGGTGCAATGAACCATTTCTGTTTTCTTAGTTTATCAAAAATTTGTACGTCTAATAATTGGGCAATTAAAAATGCTGTTCCTGATCCAATTGCAATCCTTAAAGATATTAAATCAGTAAAATTAGTTGAAAATAAAAGAGTAAAGCTAATACCTATAGCAAATCCAATATAAACAATTTTTCTGGCAGCTATTTTTCCGTAAGACCTATTTGCTAAATCTGTAATTAAAAATGCTATCGGATAGCTAAAGGCACCATAAGTTAGTATTTCCTCAAGACCATATGCTTTTACAGGAAACTGAACAAGAAAATTTGAAGCTAAAACAATTAACCCCATCAAAATTGATAATGTAAGGAATATTTTGTTCACTAAGCAGTTTTGTTAAGGATTGTTTTTTTCATTTTTTTTAATCTTAAAGACAAATATTTGGTCTTAGTAGATTTTAAGAATTCATCAAAACTACCTTTTTTATCAACTGATCTCACACCTGCATTCGAAACGGTTAGTCTGAAATTTCTTTTTAGAATTTCACTTTTGAAATAAACCTTTTTCAAATTAGGTAAAAATTTTCTTTTTGTCTTATTGTTAGCATGACTTACGTTATGACCCTTAAGAGGTATTTTACCAGTAAGTTCGCATTTTTTTGACATAGTGAAGCTTATATAGAATTTCGTGGATCAATCGTCAAGTTGATTTTTTTAATCCAACCACATCATTTATATTATTTATGCCTTCTTGTTCTAAGATTTTAATTAATCCATTATTAATTTGTGCTGCAATACGTGGACCCCTATAAACCATTCCTGTGTAAAGTTGCACTAGCGTTGCACCGCTTAAAATTTTCTCATACGCACTTTTTGCAGAGTCTACGCCACCTACGCCGATGATCTTAATCTGTTTTCCTACGAGATTATAAAATTCATTAATTATTCTGTTAGAGATTTTTTCTATAGGCTTTCCTGATAATCCACCTTTTTCAAATCTATTCATATTCGTCAAACCTTCTCTATTTCTATCAGTCGAGTTAG
>CACJTN010000022.1 GCA_902596325.1 uncultured Pelagibacteraceae bacterium | reverse complement strand
TAAGATTTTAACAAAATTCTCTAAGGACAATGAAAATCTTAAAATTTTAGGGGGAATCATGGGTAATGACATTTTGGACCTAGCTGGTGTTCAAAATGTTGCTACATTACCAACTTTAGATGAAGCTAGGGCCAAAATAGTAGGGATTTTGAGATCTCCAGCACAAAAATTAGCAAGTATTTTGCTTGCACCTGCCTCAAAAATCGCTATTTTAGCGCTCGAAAAATCAAAAAAATAACCAGGGCAAAATTATATGGCGGACTTAAATAAAATCATAGATGAATTATCAAGCTTAACTGTTGTTGAAGTGCAAATTAATTTATCAAATCTTAGATCACCAGATTTAATTTTTTCAATCATATCATCACCCCCAACTACTTCAGCACCTGCATCTTTTGCAATTTGTTGTTTTGAATCTTCACATACAACTCCTATTTTAACAGACTTTCCAGTTCCACTAGGTAAATTTACAGAGGTCCTTATGTTAATTTCGTTCTTTTTTTGCTTATTATAAATTTGTAAACTTAAATCAATCGACTCGTCAAATTTAACTGTACAATTCTTTTTAATTTCAGATATCAATTTAGAAAATATATCACCTTTTGGGTTGTTATCTTCGTTAAGTTTTTTAAATCTTTTTGAGCTCATTAGTCTTTTACCTCTATACCCATAGATCTAGCAGATCCTGCAATAATTTTTGAAGCTTCTGTTATATCATTTGCATTTAGATCATTCATTTTCTTTTTTGCTATTTCTTCTATTTGTTTCATGGTTATTGATGCAACTATATTTCTGCCTGGCTCACTTGATCCACTTTTTAATTTTACAGCTTCTTTGATAAAGTGACTTGCTGGAGGTGATTTAATGATAAAATCAAACTTTTTATCTTTATATACTGTTATGATTACCGGGACTGGCTTCCCCATAAATGCTTTTGTCTTTTCATTGAACACTTTACAAAATTCCATAATATTTATACCTCTTTGACCAAGAGCTGGGCCAACAGGTGGGGCAGGATTAGCCTGACCTCCATTAATTTGTAATTTAACATATCCAGCTATCTCTTTTTTTGCCATTAACTTACTTTCTCCACTTGGTTATATTCTAGATCAACTGGTGTTGGTCTACCAAAAATAGATACAGATACTTTTAATCTTGATTTTTCTTCATCAATATCCTCTACCAACCCACTGAATGATGCAAATGGTCCGTCTATCACTTGTACCTTTTCTCCCACGTTATATTCTACACTTGATTTAGGTTGAGCGACTCCATCTTTTATTTGACCTAATATTTTTTCAATCTCTTTATCTGAAACTGGCACAGGTGTGCCTTTTGATCCTAAGAAACCGCTCACTTTTTTTATATTTTTTATCATATGGTAAATGTTATTGTCCATTTCACTCTTGATCAATACATAACCAGGAAAATATTTTCTTTTTCTCTGAACTCTTTTGCCTCTTTTTACCTCTGTTATGTCATGAGTTGGTACAATTATTTCCTCAATTTTCTCAGAAATTTTTGCTTTTTCTGCTTCCTCTTTAATGTTTTGGGCAACTTTATTTTCAAAACTTGAGTAAGACTGAACTATATACCAATTTTTCATCAAAAACTTACCTTTAAAATAATATCTAAAAAAAACTTAAAAATTTGATCAACAAGTAAAAAAAATAAAGATGCGATTATAGCCATTGCTGCAACCATAAGTGTGCCTTGCAAAGTTTCTTTTTTTGTTGGCCAAGTAACTTTAAAAGCCTCTTGTTTAACTTCTTGAATAAATTTCAAAGGGTTTTTCATATCATATATACAAATTGTTGGCAGGAGCGGAGGGAATCGAACCCCCAACCTCCGGTTTTGGAGACCGGCGCTCTACCAATTGAGCTACACTCCTTTTTTTATAGTGGAGCTTACTCTATAATCTTTGTTACTACTCCAGCTCCTACTGTTCTTCCACCCTCTCTAATTGCAAAATTTAATTTTTCACTCATAGCGATTGGTGTAATTAATTTCACTGTAAATTTAGCATCATCACCTGGCATTACCATTTCGGTTCCAGATGGTAATTCTACCTCACCTGTTACATCAGTTGTTCTAAAATAAAATTGTGGTCTGTATTTAGTAAAGAATGGCGTGTGTCTACCACCCTCTTCTTTTTTAAGAACGTAAGCTTGCGCCTCAAATTTAGTATGAGGTGTTACAGATCCTGGTTTCGCAAGAACTTGTCCTCTTTCAACGTCAGTTCTTTCAATACCTCTTAATAATGCGCCAATGTTATCTCCTGCTTCACCGGTATCAAGTATTTTTCTAAACATCTCTACACCTGTACACACAGACTTTTTTGTATCTCTTATACCAACAATCTCAATTTCTTCTCCAGTTTTCACAACACCTTGTTCTACTCTACCTGTAACAACAGTACCTCTTCCAGAGATAGAAAAAACGTCCTCAACTGGCATAAGAAAAGGTTTATCTTTTGGTCTGTCTGGTTGAGGGATATGCTCATCAACAGCTTTCATTAATTCCATTATTGCGTTCTTTCCAACTGCTTCGTCTTTTCCTTCTACAGCTGCTAATGCTGAACCTTTAATTATTGGAGTTTTGTCACCTGGAAATTTATATGAATTTAATAAATCTCTAATTTCTTCCTCAACTAGGTCGATCATCTCTTTATCATCCACCTGATCAACTTTATTTAAGAAAACAACAATTGCTGGAACTCCAACTTGTCTTGCAAGAAGAATATGTTCTCTTGTTTGAGGCATCGGACCATCTGCGGCATTAACAACTAATATTGCTCCATCCATTTGAGCAGCACCAGTTATCATATTTTTTACATAATCAGCATGACCTGGACAATCTACGTGAGCGTAATGTCTTTTTTCAGTTTCATATTCAACATGTGCTGTTGAAATTGTAATTCCTCTTTCTTTTTCTTCTGGAGCTTTGTCAATTTGGTCATAAGCTACAAATTGTGCTCCTCCAGCTTCAGCTAAAACTTTTGTTATTGCTGCTGTTAAAGTCGTTTTACCATGATCCACATGTCCAATTGTACCAATATTACAATGTGGTTTACTTCTATTAAATTTTTCCTTCGACATTACTTTATATACCTCACTTATTAGTTTTGTTTAAATTGGAGCGGGTAAAGGGAATCGAACCCTTACATCCAGCTTGGAAGGCTAGCGTTCTACCATTGAACTACACCCGCGTCACCCAAGTTTAACACTCCGTTGTAAAGTTATTGAATGGTGGAGGGGGAAGGATTCGAACCTTCGAAGACCGAAGTCAACGGGTTTACAGCCCGCCCCATTTGACCGCTTTGGTACCCCTCCATATAGTAGGGGAAGCGCCCCCTTGTTCAATAAGTTAAACAACATGGGTTTTATATATTTTTATTGTATAATTGCAATACGTGAAATAGAGGTAAAAAATCATATAAATTAAAGAAAAAATAATAAACTAATGAATAATAAGTCATCTTTTTTTATAGTTGGAAAACATGCTGTTATAGAGGCTTTAAAGAACCCAAACAGAAAAATATTAAGAGTTTTTTTAACAGAGGAGAGTAAAAAAATAATACATAGAAACAGCCCTAATAAAAAATCTTTTATCTAATAATAAGGTCCATTTTAAAACTAAAAAAGAGCTAGATAAGTATTGTTCGAAAGAAGATTTACTTCACCAAGGTTTTGTAGCTGAAATTGAGCACGTTGAAAATATGAATTTGAAAGAATTTATAAAAAACAAAGAAAACATTAATTTTGTATGTCTTGATGGAGTTAGTGATCCAAGAAATATAGGTTCGATTATAAGAAGTGCAGTATCTTTTAAAATAGATGGATTAATAGTAAAAGAAAGAAATTTTCCTAAAGACAGTAAGCTTATGTATAAATCGGCAAGTGGGTGCATGGAATACATAAACATATTCCAGGTACCAAACATAAAAACTACAATGAAATTTCTTAAAGAAAAAAACTTTTGGGTTTATGGTTTTGATTCAAAAAGTAAAAAAAGTTTTATTGATGTAGAATGGAAAGGCAATAATATATTACTATTTGGATCTGAAGGTGAAGGAATTAAGAAACATACTGAAAAGTATGCAGATTTTTTAGTAAAAATTGATATGAATGAAAAAAATAGAGAGTTTAAATATTTCAAATAGTGCTGCGATAGTATTTCATCATATAAACAGATATCAAAAATAACTTGATAATATTTATTTTCATATTAAAAAAGCTAATATGCCCTTGTAGCTCAGTTGGTAGAGCAATTGATTTGTAATCAATAGGTCCGCGGTTCGAATCCGTGCGGGGGCACCATCATAAACGTTGATACAATTAACTTTTCCATTCATTAAAAAGAAAATTTGTTCGTAGAACAGAACAGAACAAAGAACATACAAAGGATGAAAGTAGAACTCACTGTAGTGATTTTGTAGTGATTTTATTTTTACCGATGAATGCGTTCACCGTCTGTTTCACTTCGTTGTGATTTTCTTTTTTAAAATTAAATATGAAAGGAAAATGTAATTATGAAATCAAGAGCAAAAAAATTAACTGATGCAATCTGTCGTGATCTTCCAAGACTAGATAAAAGATATTTTAAACCTGGTGATTATCCTGGATTAGAACTTTGGGTTTTGCCTAGTGGAAAGAAAACTTGGAACTTTCAATATAGAACAAAGAATCAAACTTTTACAACCCATCCCCATTCGCAATCAAAAAAAAAAGGATATTCAACTTTAGTGTCACTACTTAATGATGTTTTTACTTCGAAGATTACTTTTTGATCGTAGGCCACTAATTATTAGTATTTTCAACTGTCTCATAACCAGTTTTTTCAATTCTTCTAAGTTTACCTTCTTTAACCATGTGGTATAAAGCAGCTGCAAAATGTATAACAAAAGTATACAATAATAAACCTACAGCAATTTCATAAATAAAGAGTTTTAATAATTTATTCATAGGAGTGTAAGAAATAGTTAATAAAAAATTCCTTAGATTGTTTTTGATATTGAAAAGTTATCATTTTTCTTTCTTATAGTTAAAAGCTCCCTTGTAATTGTGAAATGATTGCAAGGGAGAATAACTAATTTATTCAACTAAACTTTTAATTGTAATTTAAAATAATTTTAATAAATCTTAAAACAATCATTCAAAATTAATGAAAAAATTTTTAACATATTTTTTTTAAAATCAATCCTTCAACAAAAGATAAAAATATGAAAAAAAATAATAACTGCATTAATAGTTCTTTCAGCTCCCCGTGTTTACAAATTTTTCACTACAAATACCGATAATGATTGCGGGTATAATTAAGTATTCTTATACAACTGGATTATTTTAACTTACTTGGATTCCGTTAGACCAAACATTTTTTACAACTGGTAAATTTTGATAAATTTTAAACCTTACTAAATCTGCTCTCTTATTATTTTCAATGGAACCCCTATCATTTAAATTTGTAGCTATAGATGGAGCGTGACTAGCTGCTGCAAATGCTTTTGGAAGATTATCAATTTCTAAACCCCATTTGACAACAGATATAATTAATGATGATGGAATATAATCTGAGCTTAAGATATCTAAACAATCATTTTCTAAGAGTTCTTTTGCAGATATATTGCCAGAGTGTGAACCTCCCCTAAGTAAATTAGGAGATCCCATCATGACTTTAATATTGTAATCTTTAGAAGTTTTGGCTGCTTCTAATGTTGTTGGAAATTCAGCCAATTTTACTCCATATTTATTTGAATTATGAACATCATCTTCTGTGGTATCGTCGTGACTAGCCAAAATACAATCATATGATGATTTAAATTCTAAAATTTTATCAATGTGTTTCTTGATATTTTTTTTTTGAAGATTTTTTAAGTGATCAAAATGAATTTCCATTTCATTTTCTGTCATACCGTGTTTAATTGAAAGATATTCTTTGTACTTATCTATAACTCTAAATTGCCTCTGACCTGGTGTATGATCCATTATACTAATCAGTTTTACATCGTGAGTTTCATTGTATTCGTCTAATTCATCAATCAAATTTTCCGAACAAGTTTCAGCTCTTAAATGTATTTTGTGATCAATCTTGAGAATATTATCTTTCTTAAAATTTGAAATTATATCCGAACAGTTTTTTGCATATTTTTTATATTTTCCTGTTTTTTCAATAGAACCAACTCTTAAAGCATCAAAAACTGTAGTTATTCCAACAGATGCTAACTCTCTATCATGAGATAAAATTGCATTTTCAACTGGAAATGAAACTTTAGGTCTTGGTGTCATGTGTCTTTCAAGATTGTCAGTATGTAATTCAACCAATCCTGGCGAAATATAATCTTTTTCGCAGTCTATAGAACTTTTGTTATTACTTAATCCACTACTTATATCGACAATCTTGTTATCTTTAATCCTGATATGACCATGAACGATTTCATCTTTTTTAATTATCATGGCATTGTTTAAAATATATTCATGCATCACTTTTTAATACACATGAATTGTTACAAATATTTTAAATTTGAAAAAAAAATTTATATAAGTATTAAAAGTTGAATTATGAAAAAATATTCTAGATACGCTATTTATTACGCACCTCCAAAAGAGAGTAGTCTAGAAGAATTTGGTAGATATTGGTTCGGTTGGGATCCACTTAATGCAAAGTTAATAAATAACAAACGTAGAATTAATTATCTAAACAGATTTGGAATTAAAAACTTAATAAACATAGATAAAAATGTTTTAATTGCAAAAAAAAAATATGGGTTTCACGGTACACTTATTCCCCCTTTTAAACTAAACAAAAATTATAGTACCAATACATTATTTAAAAAAACTGAGGAAATAGCAAAAAAAAATTAAAAAAATTTAAATTTTATAAATTTAAATTAAAAAAAATAAATAATTTTTATGCTTTTGTTCAAAATAAAAAAAAAATAATAACATTAATAAGTTATCAAATAGGCTAGTTAGAGAATTGTTTAAATTTAGGTCACCTCTTACAAAAAAAGAAATTGATAGAAGAAATCCCTCAAAACTAAGTAAATTACAATTAAATATTTTATATAAATGGGGATACCCCTATTTAATGTCAGAATTTAATTTCCATATGACCCTTGCATCAGAGGTCACAGGAAACAAATTGTACCTTGAGTTAAAAAAAAATTGAAAGAAACAAAGAAATCATTTTAAATGAAATAAATAATTTTGATAAAATATATATATTTGGTGAAAACCAAAAAGGAATGTTTGAGAATTTAGAAAATTTTTCACTTAGCTAAAATTTTTTTTTTCAATTTATTTGCACCTATAGCTATTGATTTATTATTATTTATAGTAATTATATTTTTCGGTAGTAAATTAATTTTTCTTTTTATCCT
>CACJTN010000021.1 GCA_902596325.1 uncultured Pelagibacteraceae bacterium | reverse complement strand
TCCTCACAATTATTCTCCTCAGAGTAAGTTGCAGAACTAAATATAAAGAAAATTGATACTATAAATATTATTTTTTTCATTATTTTTTTTTTCCTTTTTTCTTTTTTTTATCGTATTCTCTTCTTTTCTCAATCAAAATTAAAGCGTCTTCCATAGTAAGCTCCATTGGATCTTTTTCTTCAGGTATAGTTGCATTTAATGATTTATATTTTATGTATGGACCATATTGACCCTTCATGATTCGAACTGGTTTTTTATCCTCAGGATGCTCTCCTAAATCTTTAATTAATGATGACGATATTCTTCCAGGTTTGGCTTCAGCTATTAATGTTATTGCTCTATTTAAACCAATAGTAAATAATTCGTCCACATTTTCTAATCTAGCAGATTTATTTTCACATTTAAGATATGGACCAAATCTACCTGAATTTACAGTTATATCCTTCCCACTATCAGGATGCTGACCTAAAATTTTCGGTAATGAGCATAAGTATTTTGCTTTATCTAAGTCTATAGTTTCAATGTCTATACCTTTTGGAATAGATACGTTTTTTAGTTTGTCGTTTTCTTTTTTTTTCTTTTTTTTCTTTAATACATCACTATCATCATCGATTTCATATTGTAAATATGGGCCAAACCTTCCGTTTTTTAAAAATATTTCCTTACCGCTATCGTTAGATCCGATTAATTTTGGTTCAGATAAAGCAATTTGATCCTTAGCCTTTGCTTTAGATAGAGGTCTAGTAAACTTGCATTCTGGATAATTAGAGCAACCAATAAATGCACCACCCCGAAAACTATTTTTTAAGCTTAACTCACCGTTGGTGCATAATTTACATTTTCTGTCGATCTTCCCATCATTTGACTCAAAAATAAGTTCCCCTAAACTTTCATTTAAAAGATCAAGAACTTCTCTTGTTCTTTTTTCTTTAACATTAGATACATTAACATTAAAGTCATTCCAAAATTTTTCTAACACTTTAATCCAGTCTTCTTTACCAGAGGTAATATTATCGAGTTGATCCTCCAAATCTGCAGTAAATCCGTAGTCTACATATTTTGTAAATAATTTTTCCAAAAATGCTGATAACAATTTACCTCTGTCAGTAGGAAAAAAACGTTTGTTTACAATATCCGCATAACCTCTATTAGATATAACAGATATTATACTAGCATAAGTAGAGGGTCTTCCTATGCCAAGTTCCTCTAATTTTTTCACAAGACTTGCCTCTGAGTATCTTGGAGGTGGTTGTGTGAAATGTTGTTCATCTACAAAATTATTAATTTCCACTTTCTCTTCTTTAACATTTGGAAGTATTGTTTCATCTTCATTTTCGCTCTGTTTAATTACTCTTAAAAATCCATCAAATTTTAATGTAGATCCAGAACATTTTAATTGATCTAAATTGTCCTCAGAAGCTATAGTTATTGTTTTTCTGTCAAATTTTGCTGGCTCCATTTGTGATGATAAAGCTCTAGACCATATTAAGTCATAAAGTTTAATTTGATCTGTGCTTAGAAACTTTTTCATTTCCTCTGGGGTTCTTTTTATATCTGTAGGTCTTATAGCCTCATGGGCTTCCTGTGCATTTTTAGCTTTTTTACCGGAATAATTATTAGCTTCTTTTGGTAAATAATTTTCTCCGTAAGAATTTTGAATAAAATCTCTAAAATCTTCTATTGCATCTTTTGAAATATTTGTTCCGTCAGTCCTCATATACGTAATTAGACCTACAGTATCGCCTGAAATATCAATACCTTGATATAATCTTTGTGCAATTTGCATTGTTCTTGAAGCACCAAACCCTAATTTACTGGATGCTGTTTGTTGTAATGTAGATGTTGTAAAAGGTCCTTGCGGATTTCTTGTGTAGGTTTTTGAACTTATATCAACTATTCTATATTTTTTTTTTTTAATTTTTTCTAAGGTGATCGAAATATCATTTTTATTCCTAAATGAAAATTTCTCGATTTTATTGCTATCAATTGTGACTATGTTTGAATTCAAAAGATCGCCACTAGAGGTTTTAAATACAACATTTAATGTCCAAAATTCCTCTGGCTTAAATAATTCAATTTCATGTTCTCTTTCTGTTAACAATCTCAACGCAACTGATTGAACTCTACCAGCTGATTTAGATCCAGGTAATTTAGTCCAAAGAATAGGAGAAATGTTAAAGCCTACTAAATAATCCAATGCTCTTCTAGCCATATATGCATCTACAAGATTTGATTCTATGTTTCTAGGATTGTCAATTCCATTGGTTACTGCTTTTTTTGTTATCTCATTAAACACAACTCTTTCAACAGTTTTATCTTTTAAAAGTTTTTTTTCATTCAAATACTCTTTTACATGCCATGCAATTGCCTCACCCTCCCTATCGGGATCAGTTGCAAGAATAATTTTTTTAGAAATTTTTGCTACATCAGTAATCTCTTTTAAGTATTTTTTTGAGAAACTATCTATTTCCCATATCATCTTAAATCTTTCTTCAGGGCTAACTGATCCATTTTTGGATGGCAGATCTCTAATATGACCATAACTTGCTAAAACAGTATATTCATCACCTAAATATTTGTTTATAGTTTTTGCTTTTGCTGGGCTTTCAACTATTACAAGATTCATTTTTTAATAAACTAAACTAAAAATAACGTTGATAGTCAAATTAATAAATTTTTGTTTTAGTTTCCTCGTGATTCTTAAGTCTTTTAATATTATCTCTGTGATTATAAAAAATTAATATAAATATTATTCCGAAAAAAAGGTAATTTTGATTATCAAATATAAAGTAACTTATAAATGGTATTGATATACTAGCAATTAAAGATGATAAAGATGAATATTTAAAAAGTATTAAAGTTGCCAACCAAACTAGTCCAAACAAAAATCCTAAATATATATTTAAACAAAATAAAATACCTACATACGTAGCAACACCTTTGCCTCCTTTAAATTTTAACCATACTGGAAAAACATGTCCTAAAAACACACTTAATGATGATATATATATGTATTCTACAAAATAAATTTTTACAATTATAACAGGTATTACTGCTTTAACTATATCTAAACAAAGAGTTAAATATCCAATAAACTTATTTCCTGTTCGAAGAACATTAGTTGCTCCTATGTTCCCAGATCCAATATTTCTTATATCTTTGCCTAAAAATAATTTTGATAGCAAATATCCAAAAGGAATAGATCCCAATACATAAGAAAAAATTATAATTATAACTAATTCTTTAATATTATATATATCTTCCATTTATAATTTATAAAGCTCTTCACCTTTTATGTAAGTATTTAAAACTTTTCCTTGAAGTTTTTTATTCTCTATACTTGTATTTTTTGATTTTGAAATTAGCTTTTCTTTTTTAACTATCCAAGGTTTATTTATGTCGACAACACAAAAATCTGCGTCATTACCTATAGATAAATTTCCTTTATCAATATTAAGAATTTTTGCAGGGTTGCTTGTTAATGTTTCAATTATTTTAAAAAGTTTTACTGACTCGTTATGATATAATTCTAACGCTAGTGGTAACAAAGTTTCAACACCACTCGCTCCTGTAGCAGCCTGAGCAAAAGTTAGTCTTTTAGATTCTTCATCTTCAGGTTTATGATCAGAAACAATAACATCAATCAGATTTTTGTTTAGAGCCTCTACTAATGATAACCTATCATCTTCTGTTCTTAAAGGAGGTGATAATTTTAAAAATGTTCTAAAATCACCTATATCATTTTCATTTAATGATAAGTTGTTTATTGATACTCCTGTGGTAAAATTAACATCATTTTTTCTCTTTTTTATTACCTCTATTGATTTTGCAGAAGAAATTTGTGAAATATGATACCTGCAATTAAAATCCTCAAGTAAACTCAGATCTCTTTCAATTATTATTTTTTCAGCTAGTTCAGTAATTCCCTGTAAACCAAGTTTTGTTGATATTATTCCGTCATTTACAGTTCCATTTTCCGCAAGATCTATATCTTCAGCGTGCTGCATTACAAGTGAACCTAAATCAAATGCGGATCTCATAATTCGTGACATTAATCTTGAATTTTGAATTGTTTTAATTCCGTCTGTAAAACCAATGATTCCCTTTTTTTGCAATAATCCAAACTCAGTCATATTTTTTCCCTCAAGATTTTTTGTTAAGGATGCAGTTGGGTATATGTTTATTTTTGATTTATCTCTTCCTCTTCTCTTCAAAAAATCAACAATAGACACATTGTCAATAATAGGTGAGGTGTTAGGCATAGTAACTACTGATGTAACACCCCCAGATAGAGCTGCGTTACTTAAAGTTTTAAAGTTTTCTTTATATTCGTACCCTGGTTCACCCACGAAAACTCTCATGTCAACTATACCTGGGAACAAATGTTTATTACCCAAATCTATATATTTTTCTCTAGATGGAATATTGTTTTTATTTACCTTTTTTCCAACAGCATCAATTTTTCCATTTTCATTAATTATTAAACCACCAACCTCATCTAACGAGTTTTTTGGATCAATAATATGAGCATTCAAAAAATATTTTTTTTTCATCATTCACAAAATAGTTTTAAACAAGCCATTCTTACAGCTACACCTAGTTCAACTTGTTCTTTTATTACGCTTTTATTCATGTCATCTGCAAGTTTAGTATCTATTTCTATTCCTCTATTCATTGGACCAGGATGCATAATTAAAGCATCATCTTTTGCAAAATTAAGTTTGTCTGGTGTAAGTCCATAGTATTCATAATATTCTCTATTTGAGGAAAGAAACGAACTTGACATTCTCTCGTTTTGTAATCTTAACATCATTACGATGTCACAATCTGTGACTCCTTTTTTCATGTCTGTAAATTTGTTTATTCCAAGTTTATCCAAGTCCCTAGGCATTAAGTTTGATGGAGCAATTATATTTACTTCTGCTCCTAACATATTTAATAAATATATATTAGATCTTGCTACCCTCGAGTGAAGTATGTCTCCGCATATTGCAATCTTAAGCCCTTCAATTTTTTTTTTACGATCGATGATTGTCAACGCATCTAATAATGCTTGTGTTGGATGTTCACGTCTTCCATCACCTGCATTTAATACAGCGCAATTTACTTTCTGAGATAATAAATTACATGCCCCAGAATCTTGATGTCTAATTACAATTATATCTGGATGCATTGCATTTAGTGTCATAGCTGTATCAATTAATGTTTCTCCTTTTTTAATTGCTGAGTTTGTAATGTTCATTGACATCACATCTGCACCCAATCTTTTACCGGCTAATTCGAAAGAACTTTGTGTTCTAGTCGAAGGTTCAAAAAATAAATTAATTTGTGTTTTTCCTCTTAGTATGTCGATTTTCTTACTTTTACTTTTATTTAATGTAATAAAGTTTTTAGCTTCGTTTAGAATGTAAGTAATATCTTTAATTGATAGATCTTGAATACCCAACAAGTGTTTTTGAGAAATTTTAATAGCTTTGTTTGATATTGCCATTAAAACAAACTCTATAACTCTATTAATAGATTAGTGCAAGCTTTAATTATTTAAATAATCTAACGCTCCCTGAAGTATAAAAGCAGCTGCTTTTTCATCTATATTTTTTTTCTTTTTAGAAAAATTTATATCTAAATTGCTTGATATATTAAATGCACCGGATGTTGAAAGTCTTTCATCCCACATGGCAATTATCAAATCTAATTCTTTCTCAATGACTTTTGCCTTGTCGTTTATTGACTGAGCGCTTTTTCCAAAGGAACCATCCATATTTATAGGATTCCCAATTATTACTGCAAAAATATTGTTGTCTTTTATAATATTTTTTAATTCATTCACCAAATAATCCATATTTTTGTATTCAATTGTTTTGTATGGAGATGCTATTTTTCTTTTATCGTCACATATAGCTATACCTATGCGTTTTGTTCCTAAATCTAAACCGATTAATCTAGCGTTACTTGCTAATTTATCTTTAAGTTCATCTAAAGTGACCATATTGTATTTTTTAGATTAAATGGTAGTTTTCAATATTCTTATCATATGACAATAGATCTTAAAACAGTAAAGCATATTTCAAAACTTTCAAGAATATCAATAGAAGAGGAGAAGGCAAAAAGGCTAACCAATGATCTAAACTCAATATTTAAATTTATTGAAAAATTAAATGAGTTAGATACTAGCAAGACTGAACCTTTAACCTCAGTAGCAGAAACAACTTTAAAATTAAGAAAAGACAAAATTGAGTCTAAAAATATTCGTGAGGATATTTTAAAAAATTCTCCAGAAAAAAGTAAAGATTTTTTTGTAGTACCTAAGGTAGTCGAGTAATGTCTGAAATAAATAATTTAAAATTATGTGATCTAGTAGATAAAATTAAAAATAAAAAATTGTCTTCAAAAGATATAACAGAGGCGTTTATTAATAGATCAAAAAAATCTAGTAAATTAAATTCATATATTACAGACAATTTTGATAATGCCTTAAATCGTGCCAAAGAGTTTGATGAAAAACCAGACTTTAATAAAAAAATACCTGGTATCCCTTTAGCAGTTAAAGATCTATTTTGTACTAAAAATTTGAGGACTACAGCAGGGAGTAAAATTTTAGAAAATTTTATTCCTACTTACGAGTCAACTGTAACACAAAATATCATAGATCACGGCGGTATAATAATTGGAAAATTAAATTGTGATGAATTTGCAATGGGTTCTTCAAATGAAACAAGCAATTATGGCAATGTTCAGAATCCTATCTCAGAAAATTTAGTACCGGGAGGATCATCTGGTGGATCTTCTGCAGCACTTGCAGCCAAATTAACACCTGCTACAATTGGAACTGACACAGGTGGCTCTATAAGACAACCTGCATCTTTCACAGGAACTGTTGGCCTAAAACCAACTTATGGTAGTTGTTCCAGATATGGAATAGTTGCTTTTGCTTCATCTTTAGATCAAGCAGGACCTATGACACACGATGTAAAAGATTGTGCATTGCTTTTAGAAGTAATGAGCTCTTTTGATACAAAAGATTCCACCTCTGTTGAATTTACAAGAGGTAATTACCTAAATGATTTAAACGAAAACATAAAGGGTAAAAAAATTGGTATACCAAAAGAGTATAAAGTTGATGGTATGCCAAAAGAAATAGAGGATCTTTGGGAGAAAGGAATAAAAATTATTAAAGATAATGGAGGTGATGTAATAGATATATCACTTCCAAATACTAACTACGCATTACCCACTTATTATATTGTTGCACCTGCAGAGGCCTCTTCAAATTTAGCAAGATATGATGGTGTTAAATATGGCTTTAGATCTAAAGGTGAAAATTTAATTGATATGTATGAAAAAACAAGATCAGAGGGTTTTGGTGACGAAGTTAAAAGAAGAATTATGATTGGTACATATGTATTATCCTCTGGTTATTATGATGCTTATTATCTTAAAGCACAAAAAGTAAGAAGATTAATTAAAAATGATTTTGATGAGGCTTATAAAAAAGTAGACGCTATTTTAACCCCATCTACACCTAGTTCAGCGTTTAAAATAGGGGAAAAATTAAATGATCCTGTTTCAATGTATTTAAATGATATTTTCACCGTTCCTATAAATTTAGCTGGCTTACCTGCAATCTCAATCCCCGCAGGTCATGATAATAATGGATTTCCTTTAGGACTACAGATTATTGGAAAGGCATTTGATGAACAAAACATTTTGAATATTGCATATTCAATTGAAAAAAATATTGGATATAAAAATCATATAAACGACTGGTGGATTAAATGAGTGATCAAAATAAAGAATATTTAATCTTAAGAGATAATAAGGAATATGAGGTAATAATTGGTCTCGAGGTGCACGCTCAAGTACTATCAGAATCTAAATTATTTTCATCATCGCCAACAAAGTTTGGTTCAGAACCAAACACACAAGTTAGTTTAGTAGACGCTGCCTTTCCAGGAATGTTGCCGGTAATAAATGAATTTTGTATCAAACAAGCTATTAAAACTGGAATTGGATTAAATGCAAAAATAAATAATAAATCAATATTTGATAGAAAAAATTATTTTTATGCTGATTTACCACAAGGCTATCAAATTTCCCAATATAAAAATCCAATAGTAGGAGAGGGTTCTGTCACATTGGATATGCCGGATGGAGAAAAAATGATAGGAATTGAGCGACTACATTTAGAGCAGGATGCTGGCAAAAGCATACATGATATTGACCCTCAAAATACATTGGTCGATTTAAATAGATCGGGGGTAGCATTAATGGAAATAGTAAGTAAACCTGATTTAAGATCTTTAGATGAAGTTAATGCCTATATTAAAAAATTAAGATCAATTATGAGATATCTTGGCACTTGTGATGGAAATATGCAGGAGGGCTCTTTAAGAGCTGATGTTAACGTATCTGTAAGAAAAAAAGGTGAAACTGAACTTGGCACAAGGTGTGAAATTAAAAATGTAAACTCTATTAAATTTATGCAGATGGCAATTGATTATGAAGCAAATAGACAAGTTGATATATTAGAGGAGGGTGGATCAATAGATCAAGAAACAAGATTATTTGATACAAAAAAAAATGAAACACGATCAATGCGTACAAAAGAGGACGCGCATGATTACAGATACTTTCCTGATCCAGACCTTTTACCTTTGGAGTTAAATGATGATTTTATAAACGAAATTAAAAAAGAAATTCCTGAATTACCGGATGAAAAAAAGAAAAGGTTTATTGATAAATTCAATCTATCGCCCTATGAGGCTAATATTCTTGTATCTGATATAGAGACATCAAAATATTTTGAAGATGTTTCAAAAAATTCTGATGTAAAACTTGCAACAAATTGGATCACTGGAGAATTATTTGCCTTATTAAATAACAAAAGTATAGAAATTACAGAGAGCCCTATTACATCAGAAAATTTAGCAAAACTTATTAATCTAATAAAAGATGGTACTATTTCTGGAAAAATTGCAAAAACTGTTTTTGAAATTATGGCTGATAGTGGCAAAGACCCAAAAAAAATAGTTGAGGAAAAAGGTTTAAAACAACAAAGCGATCCTAAAGAATTGGAGAAGATTATTGATAAAGTTATTTCAGATAACCCTAAAAACGTTGAAGCCTATAAATCAGGAAAAGATAAATTATTCGGGTTTTTTGTAGGTCAAGTTATGAAACAATCTAATGGAAAGGCAAATCCTCAGGTAGTTAATGAAATTTTAAAGAA
>CACJTN010000020.1 GCA_902596325.1 uncultured Pelagibacteraceae bacterium | reverse complement strand
AGACATGTCTAAAAGTTTGTCGGCTACAACAGTAATTTCTGATGGTCCTGCTATCATTCCCTCTATACCCACATCACCAAATACTTCGCGCTTTGCTCTTGCGACAAAGTCATTCCCTGGGCCAAATATTTTATCAACTTTTTGTATGTATGCTAAGCTTCCGATGGCTTGGGCACCACCTACACTTATTATTTTTTTGATTTTACATTTTTTTGCAACATACATAACAGCAGGATTTATCCTTCCACTTAATCTCGGATTAGCTAATACTATGTTTTTAACACCCGCAATCATAGCTGGGATCGCATTCATCATTAGCGTTGATGGTAAATTAGCAGGCACATAAATACCTATTGAATTTAAAGGAACATAAATATGCTCAATCTTATTTTTATATTTATCGATATATTTAATATTTTTGTTTTTTTGTAGCTTGTGAAATCTTAAAATTCTATCAAATGCAACATCTATTGCCTTTTTTAAATTAACATCTAAAGATTTAATTGATTTTCTAATTTCTAGTTTAGATGGGTAAATTTTATTATTATTACTAAATTTTTTTTCATATTTTAAAACAGCAATTTGTTTATCTTTTTTAACTTCAGCTAATATTTTTTTGACTATTGAAGTATCGACGTTTTTTCCCGATCTTCTTTTATCAAGAAATCCCTCAAGCTTTCTTAGATTGTTATTATTTTTAAAATTAAAAATTTTAATCATCTATTTTTTTTATGTCTTCCATTGTAACCTCTACTACTTCTGTTGACAAAGTTATAACTCCGTTATTTAAAAATAATAGTAGAATTTCGAAATTATCATTTTTTTTAAAAATATTTATTGAAAATAACTCTAGAATATTTTCAGGATCACTTTGATTGATATTTTTAGATTTACAATTGTCAATAAAATCAAACTTGATCACACTACCTATTTTTTCATTTTTGACATTATTTTCTTTATTCGTTCTTTCTATAGTTAATATAAATACCTTGTTATTTTTTAAATACTTTATATCCGATTGCTTTACTTTAGCCTGAGAACACAGAGCCGAGATAATGCTTAAATCTTCTGGTCTTTGAGCAATGACTTTTTTATAAAACTTTTTTATCATTTAATTGTCGGACTTTATTTTCACCCCAAGCTTTTTCAGCTTTCCAACTAAGTTGAATAAACCTCTTTCACCGTGATAAACTCTATTTATATTGGAAGAACCCTTGGCAGCAATGGCACCTAATATAATAGAAAAAGTTGTTCTTAAATCAGAAGAAATGCAATCTGCACCGATTAAATTTCTACATCCAATTATAACCGCTCTGTTATTTTTAACTTTTATATTTGCTCCCATTCGAGCAAGCTCTGGCACTGCCATAAAACGATTTGAAAATATTGTTTCCTCAATATGACTTTTGCCAGGAACTTTTGTCAAAACTGCAAGAAGAGAAGGCATATTGTCAGTTGCAAAATTTGGGTAAGGAGATGTTTTTACTTTTATTGGAAATTGTTTTTTTTTTGATTTGATAAAAATATAATCCTTTCCTGTTTTAATCAAACAACCCATTTTTTTTAAAACTTTAATTTCAGTTGATAAAAATTTAGGATTTATATTTTTAACTAAAACATTTCCTTTAGTAATTGCACCAACACATAGATAACTAAAAGCCTCTATCCTATCACCAATTATAGTATGTTCTCCTGTTGTTAATTCTGTTACGCCTAAAATTTTAATACTTCTTTTTCCAATAAATTTTATTTTAGATCCAGAATTATTTAAAAATGTAATTAGGTCAATAACTTCTGGCTCGATGGAAATATTTCTAATAATATGCTTTCCTTTCGACAAAACTGAAGCCATTATCAAATTTGAAGTACCTGTAACAGAAACCTTTGGAAATTTATAACTGCCTCCTACAAGTCCATTTTTTGAATGGATTCTAACATAACCTTTTTCTAATCGGTGTTCAGCAGCTAAACTTTCAAATCCTGATAAATGATAATTTATGTCACGAATTCCTAAACTACATCCACCACCTTTAGCAACATAAATTTTTTTTTTTTGATATCTGCCTAGTAGCGAGCCCATAGTTAAAACTCCAGCACGCATAGTAGAAACTAATTTGTAAGGGACTCTCCGTTTATGCGGTTTACTATTTTTTATAATCATCTTATTTGTTTTTGAGATCTCTACTTTTGAACCCAATGAAATTAGAAGATTTTTCATTGTTATTACGTCTTTTACTAAAGGTACATTTTTTAAAATCACTTTATCTTTAAATAAAATTGATGCTGCCATTAATGGTAAACAGGAGTTTTTAGCACCACTAATATTTACAGTTCCATTAATACTATTAGTGGGACCTTTGATAATATATTTTTTCATTTATTTTGATTTTGCTAAAGTAATTCCCGTTTGTCCTTGATACTTACCTTTACGATCTGCGTATGAAACTTCTGGAGAATCTCCTTGAAAAAATAAAATTTGAGCAGCACCGCTGTTAGCATACAGTCTGATCGAGTTACTAGTGTGGTTTGAAAATTCTAAAACTAGATTTCCATGCCATCCAGCTTCTAAAACTGTCGGTGGTGTTCCTAAACCACATCTTGCATATGTTGATTTTGCTGTCACTAATCCTGTAACATTTCTTGGCATTTTAAAGTACTCGAGACTACTTGCTAAAGCAAAAGAGTTTGGTGGAATTAATATAGATGACTCACCATTTACAGTAATAAAATTGTCTTCAGTAAAATTTTTTGGATCTGCTGTAGCACCTTTTATATTGGTAAAAATTTTAAACTCTTCTCCACATCTTAAATCAAACCCAAAACTGTTTAATCCGTGGCTTATTCCATGAGAAACAGATTTATCCACAAAAGGTGAAATCATATCCTCATCTTCAACCAATTTTTTTATTTGTCTATCGTTTAGTATCATTCGATTGATTTTTTTTTTTTTGAAAAAGCTTTCTTTTTCTTAAGTTTTTACGTAAAGCATTTTTTAAATCAAGCTGGACTGCTTTCTTTTTTTTTAACATGATTAATTACTTTTTGTCAGGATTTGTAAGATGATCTAATGTGATGACGGTATCTAGTGAAATAGTGTTATCCTTTTTTGTTTTTTCTACTGGTCCAGATTTCGCAAGTTTTTTCGCTCTACGTTCAGCAAGTTTTTTCTCCCTTTTGGCTTGCTTTTCCATTGCCTTTGCACCTCTAGTGCTTTTATAATCATAGTGGATTCCCATAACAGCATTTTTAAAGATTATATATCTCATTAATGAAAAATTAAGTCAATAATTTGTCAAATTTACATTTATACACTAATCTTTCTCAGATATTATTATTTTTTGCCCTGATAGTTAAATGGTATAACAGATCCATGGTAAGGATCAGTTTCCAGTTCAATTCTGGGTCAGGGCACCGTATTACTGTTTAAAAAATTTCTTCCTAAAATAGAAAGCTAGTAAAAAGATTAAAATTATACCCAGTAAGGGCAAATATATATCTGGTGTCTTTAACATTTTCCAAATACTTGGTAATTTTTCATTTTCTTTAATTATTTTATCAATTCCAGCACCTAAAGAGACACCAACAAATAACTGGGGTGTTAATCCTATAATAGTTCCAAAAAAATAATTTCTGATTTTAACATTAAATAATAGTGGTAAAAGATTTTGTAAAAAGAATGGAATGCCTCCAACAGCTCGATAAAGTGTAAAATAAGCTAATTCATTTCTTTTAAACTTTACAGTTAAATAATTAAATTTTGATGAAAACTTTTTATATATTAAATCTTTGATCAAAAAATTGGCGAAATAATAAAGAATAGTTGAGCCTATCGTTAACCCAAACACAACTAAAATTGTTCCAATCCATTTACCAAATATAAATCCACCAATTAAGAAGATTGGTGAACCAAAACCCAAAAGTAATACCCAAACAATTGTTAATATAAAGAAAATCAAAGATGAAAGAAAAATATTTAAATTTTTTAAGTTGTTTAGTGTGTCACGATTTTTTTTAATTATTTCATATGATGTAAAATCTTGAATTGAAAATTGTTTAAAAAAAAACCATAAAAAAACGATAATTACTAAGATATAGGTAAGTCCAAGTAAAAATTTAATATTTTTTTCAACATTCATTACATTAATGTATTAAAAAAAACTGTACTTATATACTTTTATTTTCTATAAGAGCAAAATTTAAAAAAACACAAATATGAAAAGAACATGGCAACCGTCGAAAATTAAAAGAGCTCGGAAACACGGGTTTAGATCTAGAATGGCAACAAAAAAAAGGCAGAAAGTTTTAAAAAATCGTAGAAAAAAAGGTAGGAAAAAAATTTCTGTTTGATGAGAGTTAAGATTTCTAGCTTATCTAAGAATGAGGATTTCAAATATTTACTTGGTGGGAAAAAAATTTCTAGCAAATACATAACCATTTTTTATAGAAAATTAGCAAAAATGAACCCTGGTAGTTTAAATATCAGTTTTGTAACAAAAAAAAAATTAGGAAATGCAATAGTAAGAAATAAGATCAAGAGAAGATTAAGAAATATAATGAATGATGCATTAAAAAAAATTAATATTAATAACAAATATTCTTATTTATTTATGGCAAAAAAAAATGTATTTGATGATGAATATATATTAATAAAAAAAAATATCTTCGAGACACTAGAAAAAGTTGAATAATGAAATTTATAAATTTTCCATTTATTGCAATTATAAAAATTTACAAATATTTAATAAGTCCTTTCTTTCCAAATTCTTGTAAGTTTGAACCAACTTGTAGTGATTATGCTATTGAATGTTTCACTAAGTTTAATTGTTTTAAGGCTTTCTTCAAAACATTGGTAAGAATTTTAAAATGTAACCCATGGTTTAACACGGGAGGATATGATTATCCCTCAAAAAAGGAAATAAAGTAAGTGGACTTAAAAAATATTATAGCAGCAATAACTTTATCAGCGGCTGTGATTGTTCTATATGGACTCTTTTTTGCACCAACACAAGAACAGATAAACAATTTAAATAATAAAGATGAAAAAAATATTACTCAAAATACAGATGCACCTACTATTGACGAAAAAATAGAAGTTAAAACTATAACAAGAAATGATGCGATTGGAAAAGACAACAGAGTTTTCTTTGAAAATGCTTTCATAAAAGGCTCTATTTCTTTATTGGGCGGAGCAATTGATGATTTAGAGTTAAAAGCCTACAACAAAACACTTGATAGTAAAGAAAAAATACAACTACTTAATCCAGCTTCAACAAAAAATGGTTATACCTTCAACACGGGATGGGCTACAAGATCAAATATCGAAACACCAAACTCAAATACAATTTGGAAAATTGATAGTACAAATAAATTAACACCAAGAAGTTCTATCAAGATTTATTTTGAAAATAACTCAGGCATAAGATTTGAGAGATTGATTTCAATTGACGAAAAATATTTATTTAGTGTCAAACAAACGCTCATAAACAAGTCACAAGAGACATTTAAAGTTTATCCATTTGCAAGAATAAATCGTAATAGTTTACCAGATGATTTAACCGATTTTTATATTCTTCATGAAGGGTACACATTTATTACGGGTGAAAATATTGAAGAGGTTGATTATGATGATGTAGAGGAAAAAAAATACTCAACTGAAGGCTCAACAGGCGTTTTAATACAAGGTGATAAATATTGGATGACCTCCATAATACCTGAACAAGGTAGAAATTTCAGATTCGACTTAGATTATAAAGATAAATATAGAGCAAGCTATATAGATTTAAAAGGATATGAAGCTCGACCAAATACACTAATTGAACACAGTGTAAAAAGTTTGATAGGAGCTAAAGAAATAAAACAAATTAATAAATATAAAGACGACTTAAAAATAGAAAAATTAGACCTCATAGTTAATTACGGAGTACTTTATTTCATAATAGTGCCCATGCATAAAATATTAAGTTATTTCTTTAACTTTACGGGAAACTATGGCTATGCAATTATATTATTAACAATCCTAGTAAGAGTAGTATTTTTTCCATTAAACCAATATTCGATGAAATCGATGGGGAAGATGAAGAGCTTAGGCCCGGAAATTGAAAATTTAAAAACAAGATTTAAAGATGACAAACAGCAGCTTCAAAGAGAAATGATGAAGTTATATAAAGTCAACGGAGTAAATCCTGCGAGCTCGTGCTTTCCCATTTTGATACAGATTCCGATTTTTTTTTCTTTATATAAATTGTTATTGCTCGATCTTGCCATGAGACATTCTCCGTGGGTTTGGGTTTGGCAAGATTTGAGCGCTAAGGACCCGTTGACAATATTTAATCTATTTGGATTATTGCCTTACAGCGTTCCAACTTTTTTAGAAATCGGCTTGTTACCCGTTTTAATGGGCAGTTCTATGTGGCTTCAGATGAAGCTCTCACCACAACCTTCTGGATCAGATGAAATGCAGAAGATGCAAAAGAAAATATTTATGTTAATGCCTTTGTTTTTAACAGTTATTCTTGCACCATTTGCTGCAGGTTTGATCCTTTACTGGGTTTGCACAAATATACTCACTATAATTCAGCAGTATATAATAAATAGAAATATAAAAGTTAAAAGTTAAATTAATGAGCATTAGTAAAGAGGAATTAAGAAAAATTCTTCCTAAAAACGGTCCAAATATTGATGAAGTTTCAAAGTACATAGAAAAATATAAAGATGAAATTATTACAATTAAGTATGGTGGTAATGTTTTCATCGATAGGCAAATATTTGATAACTTCATTAGTGACTTATCTATCTTACATAAACTGGGTTTATCAGTCGTTGTTGTGCATGGAGGTGGGCCAAGAATTAAAAGAGAATTAGATAAATCACATATAAATTCTAAATTTATTAGAGGCTTAAGAGTTACTGACGAAAAAATTATATATATCGTAGAGAAAGTTCTTATTGAATTTAATGAAGATATTGTTTCATCATTAAAAAATATAGGAAGCAAAGGTATATCATTAAATACAAAAGAAAATAATGTTTTAAAAATTATACCTGAGTCTCAAGAATTAGGTTTCGTTGGGATACCAAATAAAATTAACGTTGAGGTTATAATAGATAAAATAAAGAATGATTTAATACCTATAATATCTCCTCTAGGATTAGGATCCGATAATAAGACCTATAATATTAATGGTGATACTGCTGCTGGAGCGATAGCTAAATCTCTTAAATCAAGAAGATTACTATTGATGACGAATGTAGAGGGTGTGCTTAACAAAGATAAAATTTTAATTGAAGAAATATCGTCTTCTAAAATCATGGAGATGATAGAGGATAAAACTATAACCGAAGGCATGATACCAAAAATTAATACCTGCTTAGATGCTGTCAACAACGGGGTTACAGCTGTTGCTATAATTGATGGTAGAAAAAAACACTCTATTTTATTTGAAATATTTTCAGATAAAGGTTCTGGGACTTTGATAAGAAAATGAATAATTTGATAAATAAAAAAAATCTTTTATTAGATCTAGACGGAACAGTATATCAAGATCTAGAGTCTGTGTTTGGTCAAGTTTCTAAATTAATGACTAAATATATATCTGAAAAACTTAATGTCGATCTGAAAAAAGCTAAAGAACTCCAAACAAATTATTTCTATAAATATAATACTTCCCTGAATGGATTAATGATTCATCACGATATTCCGCCTAAAGAATTTTTAAAGTATGTACATGATATAGATCTTTCATTTATGAAGAAAGATCTAGTTTTAAGAGAAGAATTAGAAAATTTAGATATGCGAAAACTTATTTTTACAAATGGTAGTACGGATCATGCCAAAAATGTATTAAGTCATTTAGGTATAGATGATTTATTTGAAAATATATTTGATATTACAGATGCAGAATATCAACCAAAGCCAGAACCTAGGGCTTTTGATCTGATGACAGAAAAATTTGATTTAGATCCAAGTGAAACAATATATGTAGAGGATATTGCAAAAAATTTATCTATAGGTAAAGAAAGGGGTTGTACGACTGTTTGGTTAATAAATAATGAAGAGTGGGGAAAAATGGAGTCTGATAAGGATTACATTGACTATAAAACTGAAAATCTATCTTTATTTTTAAAAGAATTAAGGTTATTAAAAAGTAATTAAAAATGTCTATTGAAGAAATAATAAATAAAGCTTGGGAAATTAAAGATCAGATCAACAAAGGATCTGATAAATCAATAATTGACGCGATTAATGAGACAATCCATTTATTAAATGAGGGTAAAATAACTGTAGCTGAGCCTAATGGTAATGACTGGAAAATAAATGATTGGATCCAAAAAGGAATACTTCTCTCTTTTAGAGTTAATGATAGAAAAATTATTGGAGGACCGTACAATGCATGGAATGACTTTAGTCACTTACCAGGTAAAACAGCTGGTTGGACTGAAAAAGAATTTACTAAAGCTGGTTTCAGAATGGTGCCAAATTGTGTGGTGCGAAACGGTTCTTTTATTGGAAAGGGTGCTGTCATAATGCCAAACTCATTTATTAACGTAGGTGGATACTGTGGAGAAAATTCAATGGTTGACACTGGAGCTAGAATTGGTTCGGCTGCTAGACTTGGAGCAAACTGTCATTTGTCTGCAGGTTGCGGTTTGGGTGGTATATTAGAGCCGATTGGTTCTAAGCCTACTATTATTGAGGATAATTGTTTTATAGGTGCTCTTTCAGAAATAGTTGAGGGTGTCATTGTAAGAAAAGGTAGCGTAGTTTCAATGGGTTGTTACATCGGTAAGAGCACGAAAATAGTTTCTAGAAAAACGGGAGAGATTACCTCTGGTGAAGTACCAGCTGGAAGTGTTGTAGTTCCAGGTTCATTACCCTCTAAAGAACCAGGTGGACCGAATTTGTACTGCGTAGTAATCATTAAGACGGTTGATGAAAAAACTAGATCAAAAACTAGTTTAAATGATCTTTTGAGGGATTAAGATGAAAATCTTTAATGATTTACAATTAGCAAAAGAGCTAATTAAATTTCCAACAGTAACACCTGTAGATGCAGGAATAATGAAATTTTTAGAAAAGAAACTAAAATCAATCGGATTTAAAACTAAAATTCTTGAGTTTAAGGAAGGTAACAGTAAATCAGTTAAAAACATTTATGCAAGATTTGGAACAAAAAGTCCAAATTTTTGTTATGCAGGACATGTGGATGTCGTTCCTCCCGGTAACATAAAAAATTGGTCTTCCAATCCTTTTAAACCAACCATTAAAAATGGAAGACTAATAGGGAGAGGTGCTAGCGACATGAAATCATCAGTCGCATCCTTTATTGCTGCTGTAAGTGATTTTGTCAGTAAAAATAAAAAATTTAGAGGTTCTATAAGTCTCTTAATTACTGGGGATGAGGAAGGTATAGCCATTAACGGAACTAAAAAAGTTGTTGAGTATCTAAAGAAAAAAAAAGAAAAAATTAACTTTTGTTTAGTTGGAGAGCCCACAAACCCATCTCGTATGGGTGAAATGATTAAAATTGGAAGAAGGGGTTCGATAACAGGTTATTTGAGTATTTTTGGTAAAATGGGTCACGTTGCTTATAGTCATAAAGCGGTAAATCCATCAAGTTGCATTGTAGATATTTTAAAAAACTTAAAACAATTAAAACTTGATAATGGCTCAAAAAATTTTC
>CACJTN010000019.1 GCA_902596325.1 uncultured Pelagibacteraceae bacterium | reverse complement strand
GCACCGAGTTTTTGAAGTTCTCCCCCAATACCTCCGTCTAAAATTATCGTCTTACCTTGATTTAATTTTTCTTCTATAAGTGAATATGTCATTTAAACTATTTGTTATTTGTAAATGCACAGATTTTGTTTCCATCTAAATCGCGAATATATGAATAGTAAACACCAGAACCCTCAGGTCTTTCACCACCACTTCCTTCACTAGTGCCACCGGCTTTTAAAGCAATCTCATGAAATTTATCTACTATCTCTCTTGATGAAACTAAAAAAGAAACCTGTGTTCCATTTCCAAATGTTGCAGTTTTTTTATTTGAAGGTTTAGTTACATAAAATTCAATACTACCATCACCATTATTTTGTGTGTAGCCTGCACAAACATCATCAGTATCTTTTCTAGTTAAATTTATAATTTTTAGAACCTCATCATAAAAAATAATTGCCTTATCAAGATTGTTAGTTCCAACCATTACATAACCAATCATTTCAATTTTTCCACTCGGTGATTGTTTTAACTTCTAAATATTCATGAAGGCCCCATGTTCCACCCTCACGTCCGTTTCCAGATTGTCTATATCCCCCAAAAGGTGTCCCTGAATCTGCGGGTTTATGATTTACATAAACGATTCCTGATCTTAATTTCTTTGAGACTCTTTTAGCTTTTTCGTTGTCCTCTGTTTGTAGATAATTTCCAAGCCCATACTCAGTATCATTTGTTATTTTGATAGCTTCCTCTTCATTTTCGAAAGGTATTATAGACAAAACTGGACCAAATATTTCCTCTTTTGCTATTCTCATGTCATTATTTACGTCAGTAAATACAGTTGGTTTTATAAAGTAACCTTTTTTAAAATTTTCAGGTTTGTCTGGTCCTCCTGCAACTAAAGTTGCACCCTCATCTATTCCACTTTTAATAAGACTTTGAATTTTATCAAACTGGGTTTTAGATATTACAGGACCAATATGTTCGCCAGCTTTTGATGCTAAATCAACTTTAATTTTATTTGCTTCATCTGCAGCTTCCACGACTGCTCTCTTGTAAATGGATTTTTCAACTAACATTCTTGTTGGTGCATCACAAGATTGTCCCGAATTACTCATGACATTTCTAATTCCATCTCTTACAGCATCTGGATAGGAGTCTGCGAAAACAATATTTCCACCTTTGCCACCCAATTCTAAACAAACTCTTTTAATAGTATCAGCTGCATTTTTAGTTATTAATTTTCCTGCTCTGGTAGAACCTGTAAAAGAAACCATATCAACATCAGGATGCCCTGATAAGTCTGTTCCAACTCCTGGACCATCTCCATTGACTAAATTAAAAACACCAGCAGGAAAACCTGCCTCATGTATCATTTCTGCAAATAACATTCCTGAAAGTGGAGCAATTTCTGAAGGCTTTAATATCATTGTGCATCCTGTTGCAAATGCGGGTATCACCTTTAGTGCAATTTGATTAATAGGCCAGTTCCAAGGAGTTATTAAACCACATACTCCAATCGGTTCATAAACAATGTGATTAACGGAACCATTATCAAATCCAGGTTCAAAGTTAAAATCTTTTAATCTTTTAATAAAATCCTCTATGTGACCTGCACCAGATGAAGTTTGATTTGCAGAGCACCAATCTTTAGGACAACCTAATTCAGTTGTAATTGCATCCGTCATATCATCCCATCTTGCTTTGTATATCTTTAGAAGTTTTTCTAATAATAGTAACCTTTCTTCTTTAGAAGTTTCTTTCCATGTTTCAAAGGCATTTCTTGCAGCCTTAACAGCAGAATTTGTATCATCTGAACTTCCTAAGTTTATAACAGCACACACCTCCTCAGTAGAGGGATTGATAACTTCAAAATTATTCGGATTTTTTGGATCTACCCATTCACCATTTATATAAAACTTTTTTTTATCTAACATAAATTATTGTAGCATAATTGTTAAATTTCATAACCTTTTTTTTGAATTTCAAAATCTTTTAACTCTTTTGGAAAACCTGGTGCTCGAAACTTTAATTTATACTTGTCTTCTAATCTTTTAACGACCATTGACGACCAAGCTCTGGATCCATATTGTTTTTGAGCTTTATTAAAAATGTTTAGAACAAATGGCGATATTTCTAATGGTGTTTTTAGTTTTTTAGATAAATCATTAAATAATTTCATATCTTTTTTAACCAAATCCATTGTAAAATTAATATTATAAGACCCATTTAATATTACCTGACTTTCTGTTTCATGAACAAAGGAATTTCCGGATGAGGCGGCTATTCCTTTATAAACTTTATTTAAATTTAATTTGGATTTTTTCGCTACAGTCCATGCTTCACCAAGTGCAGCTAGATGAACAGATGCTAGATAATTTGTTATAACTTTTAAAATTGATGCTGTACCTAATTCTCCAGTATATAAAATTTTTCTGCCCATGCATTTTAAAACAGGCAAAACTTTTTTAAAAATTTTTTTGTCACCACCCGCAAAAATTGAAATATTTCCAGTTGCTGCTCTATGGCAACCACAACTGACTGGTACATCAAGTGCATGAGAACCTTTTTTCTTGACCATAATTCCTATTCTTTTTACCTCTGATTGATCAGTTGTACTCATTTCAAGCCAAATTTTATTTTTTGACAAACCTTCAAGAACTCCATTTTTAGCAGTCATAACTTTAGAACATGCTTTAGGTGATGGAAGACAGGTAATAACTATGTCACTATTTTCTGCTAGTTCTTTTGGAGAGCTGGCAATAATTGCTCCTTTCTTCTTAAATTTTTTTGACAATTTGGCATCTAAATCTCTTACAATTACTTTATATCTACTCTTAATTAAGTTATTTACTAGTTTTCCACCAACATTACCTAAGCCAATAAATCCTATTTTCATTTTTGTCTCATTCGTTAAAAATTATAATTTAATAATATATTTAAAAAAATAAAATGCATTTAAAAAGATTAACTTTAATTCTTATTATAATGTTTTATAGCTTGCCAGCTTTTGGCGAGATAATAAAACCAAATAATGGGATAGAACCAATTCAAGTTGTAAAAATTCAGTTAAGAGGGTTGATGAAAAACGATGAACCTACTAAAGACAGTGGAATAGAACAAACATGGGAATTTGCCCACCCAAACAATCAAAGATACACTGGGCCATTAGATAAATTCAAGTCGATGCTTAAGGGTGCATCATACTCAATGCTTTTAAATCACAAAGAGCATAAAGTAGATCAAATTTATTTAACAAAAGAAGTCGCAATGTATGAAGTAACTATAATGGATGAAGAAAAAAAATATTATAAATTTCAGTGGAAAGTTGAAAAATATAAATCGTCTGGACCTTTAAAAGATTGCTGGTTAACCACTTCAGTTTCTCAACCTTTAAACATGGGTTCATCAATATAATGGATAAGTGGCCTTTTTATAAAAAACTTCCTGTCTTGATGGCTATTCTATGTATACCACCAATTGGAGCAACCCAAATTGGATGGTATTTCTTTGGAAAGGTTATTGGACTTAACTGCGGCATGGTAGCTGGAGCTATCAGTGTAAGCGTTGCAGCTTATTTGTTATACATTAGAGGTTGGAGAGATTCTGACGACGAACAATAGATTTTTGTTTCGTAAAATATTAAAATTTAGTAGAAATCATTAAATGAAAAATAAAGCAAAAGTTGTGGTAGTTGGCGGAGGTGTTGTTGGTGTAAGTGCACTGTATCACCTAGCAAAAAAGGGCTGGTCAGATGTTGTTTTGGTAGAAAGAAAAGAATTAACTTCGGGATCTACTTGGCATGCTGCTGGTTTACTCCCTTTGTTTAATATGAGTTACTCAGTTGGACAATTACATAAATATGCAGTGAATTTATACAAAACACTAGAAGAAGAGACAGGAAAAAATGTTGGTTTTAGTGTTGTTTCAAATATTAGATTAGCAAGCAATAAAGATAGAATGGACGAGTATTATCAATATGCAGGAGTTGCCCAAACTATTGGAGTAAAAGTAAATTTTTTAAAACCTGAACAGGTAAAAGAAATTTGGCCTTTGTGTAATACAGATGATTTAGTAGGTGCTATTCAGCATCCTGAAGATGGGTATATACAGCCTGCAGATTTAACGCAAGCATTAGCAACAGGAGCTAGAAATAGAGGTGCAGAAATTTATAGAAATACTTCGGTAGTTGGAATTAAACAAACTAAGACTGGTTGGGTAGTTGAAACTGACAAAGGGTCAATCGAGTGTGAACACGTAATTTCATGTTCAGGTAATTTTGCAAGACAAACTGGAAAAATGGTTGGATTAGATATTCCAGTTATCCCTGTCGAACATCAGTATATTGTAACAGAACCACATCCAGAAATTCAAAAAAGAAAAAAAGATGGTTTGCCAGAAATGGGAGTTTTAAGAGATAGCGATAGTAGATGGTATATGAGAGAGGAAGCAGGTGGATTAATTTTAGGACCATACGAAGACGGTGCTCCAGCATGTTATGTTGATGGTCCATCAAAAGACTCTGAATATGAACTTTTCCAAGAGGATTTAGAGAGACTTGCTCCGCATATTGAAGGTGCAATTCATCGTGTTCCAGCTTTTGGTGAAGTTGGAGTAAAAAAAGTTTACAACGGGGCTATTTGTTATACACCAGATGGTAATCCGATTGTTGGTCCTGCTTGGGGCTTGAAAAATTTTTGGATCAATGAAGGTCACAGTTTTGGAATAACTGCAGCAGGTGGTGCAGGTTGGCAGCTTGCTGAATGGATAGTCGATGGAGAACCAACAATCGACATGTTAGGTGTTGAACCAAGAAGATATGGTGATTATTGTTCAAAATCTTATCTAAAAGCTAAAAATGAAGAAGCTTACAGTCACGTTTTCATTACTCATTTTCCTGACGAAGAAAGACCAGCAGCTAGACCATTAAGAACGGCCCCATGTTACGATCGTATGAAAAAACTAGGAGCGGTTTTTGGACAAAAATTTGGATGGGAAAGACCAAATTTTTTCGCAACTGATGGAATGGAACAAAAAGATGATTGGTCCTTTAGAAGATCAAAATGGTTTAACGCAATTGAAAAGGAATGCAAAAATGTAAGAGAGAATGTTGGTTTGTTGGATATGACTGCTTTTGCAAAGTGCAGAATTAAAGGTCCAAAGGCTGAGGAATTCTTAGATAATCTTGTAGCAAATAAACTACCAAAGAAAGTTGGAAGAATTAATTTATGTCATGCACTAAATACTAAAGGTGGTGTTCATTCAGAATTTACAATAATGAGAGAGTCAGAAAATAGTTTTTATCTAGTTTCAGCTGGTGCTTTTCAAAGGTTAGATCATGATTGGATATTAAAATGGATGCCAAAAGATGGGTCTGTTCAATTTGAAAATCTAACTAATAGTACAGGTGTGTTGGTGGTTTCAGGTCCTAAAGCTAGAGAATTAATGACAAGGGTTTCTAAGGATGATTTTTCAAATGAAAATTTTAAATGGTTAAGTGCAAAAAATGTTGACGTAGGTTATGCACCAGTTAATGCTATGAGGGTAAACTTTGTTGGTGAGCTAGGATGGGAACTTCATCATCCAATTGAGTATCAAAATCATATATTCGATAAATTAATAGAGGCGGGACAAGATTTAGGTATTAAGCCCTATGGTATAAGGGCAATGAATAGTTTAAGAGTTGAAAAGTCATATAAATTGGTTGGTACTGAACTTTCCATTGAATACTCACCGTATGAAAGTGGTTTAGATAGGTTTGTTCATCCTAATAAAGGAAGTTTCATAGGACTTGAGGCATTAAATAAATGGAGAGAAAAAGGTTTTGATAACAAGCTAGTAACTTTAGAGGTGCATAATATAGAAGATGCTGATGTATTAGGAAACAATCCAATATATGAAAACGGAAGTGTTATTGGAAGAGCAACAGGTGGTGATTATGGTTTTAGACTTGGAAAATCAATTGCATTAGGAATGGTTAAGCCTGATTTAGCTAACGTTGGACAAAAATTAAAAGTAGAAATTTTAGGAAAAAAACATGAGGCTACTATTTTAGAGGAAAGCCCTTATGACCCTGAAAATAAATTGTTAAGAGCATAATGAAAATATTAGTAGCAGTAAAAAGAGTTATTGATTACAACGTCCAAATAAGAGTTAAAGAAGACAATAGTGGTATCGTAACTGATAATGTTAAAATGTCTACAAATCCACCAGACGATAATGCGATTGAAGAAGCAGTAAAAATAAAAGAGGCTGGTAAAGCTACAGAAATAGTTGCTATCACAATAGGGGATGATAAAGCACAGGAAACAGTTCGAAAAGCATTAGCGGTTGGAGCTGATAGAGGAATTCATGTTAAAGCTGATGGGATTATTGAACCATTAGCTGTATCAAAAATTTTAAAAGCAGTTGTAGAGAAAGAAAACCCTGACTTAGTATTCATGGGAAAACAAGCAATCGATGACGATTGTAACCAAACTGGGCAAATGTTGGCTGCATTATTAAATTGGCCACAAGCAACTTTCGCATCAAAAATTGATGTGAAAGATAAAAGTTTAGAAGTAACAAGAGAAGTAGACGAGGGTCTAGAAACAATAGAGGTAAATATTCCAGCTATTGTAACCTGTGATTTAAGATTAAATGAACCCAGGTATGCTTCATTGCCAAATATAATGAAAGCAAAAAAAAAACCATTAGATCAAATGAGTGCTACGGATTTAGGAGTTGATACCAAACCAAGAATCGAGCAAATTAAGGTTGAGGAACCACCAAAAAGAAAAGCAGGAATTAAAGTTGCTAATGTTGCAGAATTGGTCAATAAATTAAAAAATGAGGCAAAAGTAATCTAATGTCAGTATTATTAATCGCAGAGCACAATAACAAAGAGTTAAAACCATTTACTCTTAATGTAATAAATGCTGCAACACAAATTGATCAAGATACACATGTATTGTTAATTGGTCATAATGCAGACTCTGTTGCTAAATCAATATCAGAGGTATCAGGTGTAAAAAAAGTCATTCATGTAGACAGCCCAATTTACGAAAATTACGTTGCAGAAAATTATGTGCCAGTAATTTTAAAAAATGCAGAAAATTATTCACATATAGTCAGTGCTGCTAACACCTTTGGAAAAAATTTAATGCCTAGAGTTGCAGCAAATTTAGACACTTCTCAAGTAAGTGATATAATAAAAGTATTATCAGCTGATACTTTTCTAAGACCAATTTATGCAGGTAATGCATTTGCTACTGTTAAAACAAATGACCCAAAAAAATGTATAACAGTAAGACCTACATCTTTTGATCCCGCACCTTCTACCGGAGGCTCTGCAGAAATTGTTAAAGGTGATCCAGGCGAAGAATATTCATTAACTAAATTTGTAAAAAAAGAGGAAATTAAATCTGATAGACCCGAACTTGGCACAGCTAGAATAGTGATATCAGGAGGGAGAGGTCTGCAAAGTGGTGAAAATTTTAAACTAATTACTGCTGTTGCTGATAAATTAAACGCAGCAATTGGTGCATCTAGAGCAGCGGTTGATGCAGGATATATTACTAACGACCATCAAGTTGGACAGACAGGCAAAGTTGTTGTTCCTGATTTATATATCGCAGTTGGTATTTCAGGTGCAATTCAACACCTGGCAGGAATGAAAGAGAGTAAAGTAATTGTCGCAATTAATAAAGATGGTGAAGCACCTATTTTTAGTGTTGCAGATTACGGTTTAGAAGCTGATCTTTTTGAGGCGCTACCTCAATTCTTAGAAGAGTTGAACAAATTAAACACTATACAAAAATAGTAAATACTGTAAAAAAATCATATGTCCAGAGAAGTAATGGAATATGATGTTGTAATTGTTGGAGGTGGACCATCAGGTCTTTCTGCTGCAATTAAATTAAAACAACTTAATCCAGAAACCAATGTATGCGTTTTAGAAAAAGCATCTGAGATTGGTGCACATATTTTATCTGGAAATGTATTTGAAACAAAAGCATTAGATGAGTTATTTCCAAATTGGAAAGAATTAAATACGCCCGTTAAAACTAAAGTTACAAAAGAAAAATTTTTATTTTTAGGAAAAACCAAATCATTTAGTTGGCCAACATGGTTATTACCTAAAGTTCAAAAAAACCATAACAACTACATTATTAGTTTAGCTAATATGTGTAGATGGTTGGCAGAGCAAGCAGAAGCTCTTGGTGTTGAAATTTTTCCTGGTTTTCCTGCAAGTGAAATTATTTATAATGAAGATGGATCTGTGAAAGGAGTTGCTACTCAAGATATGGGTATTGATAAAGAGGGCAATAAAAAAGATAGTTTCGAGTCTGGTATCGAGCTTCATGCAAAAGTTACAGTGTTTGCAGAAGGTTGCAGGGGCCATCTTGGAAAACAATTAATAAAACAATTTGAATTAAATAAAGGAAAAGATCCACAACAATATGGAATTGGTCTTAAAGAGATTTGGGAAGTTGATGAAAGTCAACATGAAGAAGGTCTTGTGATGCACACTGCGGGATGGCCGTTAGATAATAAAACATATGGTGGAAGCTTTATGTATCATGCAGAAAATAAACAAATTTTTTTAGGATATGTTATTGGTTTAGACTATAAAAATCCTCATTTATCTCCTTTCGATGAGTTTCAGAGATTTAAAACACACCCATCAATTAAAAAATATATAGAAGGTGGAAAAAGAATTTCATATGGAGCTAGGGCTTTAATAGAGGGAGGTCTACAAAGTCTTCCACAAATGTTTATGCCAGGAGCATTATTAGTTGGATGCGATGCTGGCACACTAAATATGCCTAAGATTAAAGGCTCCCATACAGCAATGAAAAGTGGAATGATAGCAGCAGAGACTATTATAGAACATTTAAAAAATAAAAAACCTTTATCTCTTTACGAGGAAAAATTTAAAAAATCCTGGGTATACGAAGAATTATTTGCTGCAAGAAATGTTAAACCAAGTTTTAGTTGGGGGCTGATTTTAGGAATTATTTTTACGGGTATAGACCAAATATTATTTAGAGGTAAACTTCCTTTCACTTTAAGTCATAAACATGCTGATCATGAGGCTTTAATGCCAGCAGATAAAATGCCTAAAATTGATTACCCTAAGCCTGATAATGTTTTAACTTTTGATAAGACAAGCTCTGTTTACTTGACAGGCACTAATCACACAGATAATCAACCTGTTCATTTACACTTAAAAAACCCAGAATTACCAATAAGTTTTAATGTAGCTAAATATGATGAACCAGCTCAAAGATACTGTCCAGCGGGTGTTTATGAGGTTCAAAAAGAAAACGACGTGTTAAAATTTGTAATTAACTCACAAAATTGCATACACTGTAAAACTTGTGATATTAAAGAGCCTTCTCAAAATATCAATTGGGTCACTCCAGAGGGTGGGGGCGGTCCTAGATATGGCAATATGTAATTAAGAAAGATCTTTCGCAAATCTTTTTAAAGTCTCTATTGGAATAATTTTCAAAGTATTTACGTGAGTTCTTTTTAGGAATATTGGACAACCTTTACCTGCTTCAACAGCTCTAGCAAACCAACTTGCACATACACACCATTTATCACCATTTTTTAAACCTGGAAATCCATGATTTGGGTGTGGAGTAATTAAATCGTTTCCAGCATTTTTACACCACTCAAGAAACTCATCATTCACCTGTACACAAACTGTATGTAAACCTTTATCATTTTCATCTGTGTTACAACATCCGTCTCTAAACCAACCCGTAAGAGGTGCATTAGAGCATAGTTCCAAATCCTCACCAAGTACATTTTTTTGAGTTTTATGCTTTTCCATAAACATTATAAATGTCGTTATCTATATATGCATTAAAAGAAATTGACCTTCTTTCATCTTTAGTATTTTTGAAAGGAAAAACCGTATGCATCAAATAATTTGGGAAAAAATAAAAGTCTCCAACCTTAGGCACGATATTCATAGTAGAGTGACAAAGAAACATTCTTGATCCATGAATTAGTTGTAAATTTCCTCCTCTATATTCCCTATTTTGTTTTTCTTGGACATGTTTCCCGAGTGTTTCAGGAACTTTTAAGAAACCTGCTCCCGAAATATGT
>CACJTN010000018.1 GCA_902596325.1 uncultured Pelagibacteraceae bacterium | reverse complement strand
TCAAATGCAGTTCGTCCATGCAATACTCTTCTATTATTAAAGGAAAATATATCACCTGGTTCCATTCTAAAATTAATTTGAAACTTGTCGCTATGTAATAAATTTCCAAATTCATGATGAGCTTTGTAAACTTTGTCCATAATATCTGGGTGGCAGTCTAAGGCATCCATTGTAGCAACGCTAAATCTTATATCATGATAATCGTTATCTTTAGTTAATCCTATAGCTGGCGCATGAAAACCTCTATGATTTTCTTGTGTATAATCTTTATCCCTAAATTTTAAATAAACATTGGTTAAAGTATTAAAGATCTCACTATTATTATGTTTTAAATACTCCGCGACAGCAAACCCATCCACTGCTGAAGATTCTCCTCCATCTGCAGAATTTATTAAACAATGTAAAAATTGATATCCAGGTGGGTTTTCAAACCAGGGTAAATCCATGTGATTTCTCAAAGCATGAGCTGTGTATGCTGAGTTATTAGGCTTTGGAATATTTATGACCTCAAATGGCGTTTTAAAAAAAGTTTCTCTAGTATGACTAATTCTGTTTAGAACTGCAAATCCAGATTTTTCTTCAATTGGTGCGTTTTTAACAATTGCAATACCAGTGTGATGTAACAATTCAAGCCATTTAATCAATCCATTGTCACTTTTCATTATTTCATCATGTTCAACACATATAGATTTAAATTCATCTTTGAGTGAACTATCCCACAATTTATAAGGTGAAATATATTTTTTTTTATTTTTAATTGTGTAACAATTTTCTCTTAACCAATTTAAGTCAAAATAGCTTGTATGATTGCCCTCGCTCCACTCAATCTCCAGTTTACCCTCTTTATTAATATTGTAATTTTTAGGATTAATTTCTTTACTTACATTAAGTATATTAAACATTCTGTGGTTTGAATCTTTATCGTGAGCAGTCGGGCAATTATCTCTAAGCCATAAATAATTAAACTTACTTTCTTCTCCATCTGACCAAAGAACTTTTAAATAAGTATTATTTTTTTCTAGCTTCTTTATTTCAGCCATAAATCAATAATTATTTAAAATACTAAAATTTGCAAGATACAAAATCAGCTGTTACAAAGTCATTTAAATGACCAAAATAGAAATAAATAACGTATATAAAATATTTGGCAGTAATCCTAAGTCAATTCTCCCGATGGTTAAGGATGGAGCATCTAAAGAGGAAATTCTTGACAAAACAGGACATACGGTTGGGTTAGACAATGTTTCATTAAAAATTGAAGAGGGAGAGACGTTTGTGTGCATGGGCTTGTCTGGATCAGGAAAATCAACTCTAATAAGACACCTTAATAGACTTATCGATCCAACAGATGGAGAAATAATAGTTGAGGGTACTAATGTAATGAATTTAAACAAACAACAATTGATAGAGTTTAGAAGACACAAAATGAGTATGGTCTTTCAAAGATTTGGTTTATTTCCACACAGGACAGTTATGGATAATGTTGGTTATGGACTAGAAATGCAAGGGGTGGCTGAGACCGAAAGAAAAAAAACAGCTATGGAAAAAATTGAGGCTGTAGGTTTAAGTGGTTTTGAAAATCAATATCCAGCACAATTATCAGGTGGAATGCAACAAAGAGTTGGACTAGCTAGAGCATTAGCAAATGATACAGATATCATGTTAATGGATGAGGCATTTTCGGCATTAGACCCTTTAATTAGAAGTGATATGCAAAAACAATTAATAGATCTTCAGTCAGAATTAAAAAAAACTATAGTTTTTATTACACACGATCTAGACGAGTCATTAAGACTTGGAGACCATATTGGAATTTTAAATCATGGAAAGCTAGTGCAGGTGGGAACTCCTTTTGATATTATAATGAACCCTGCTGATGATTACGTTAAGGCGTTTGTAAAAGATGTTAACAGGACTAAAGTTATAAAAGCAAAAACTATTATGATATCTAAAGAAAATGTGAATGGTATTGATAAAAATAATATTATAAAAGTAAAAGAAGACCAATTTATAGAAGAGTTTTTACCACAAGTTGTTGGCACAAATACTAGCTGTGAGGTAGTAGATAAAAGTGGAAATATTAAAGGTTATATAACAAAGAAAGAACTGCAGAAGACACTCACCAAGTCTTAGGTATGCAAAATAATTCATTAAAGAACAAAAAAATAGTTATTTCAGCTGGTGCATCTGGAATAGGCCTAGCAACAACCAAAACCTGTTTGGATAGAGGTGCAACTGTATTAGTAACAGATATAGATAAAAAATTTATTAACAAACTAAAAAGGAACTCTAATTATAAAAAAAGTTTGTTTTTATATAATTTTGATGCCGCTGATGAGAGTGATGTAAGTAATTTTTTTAGATCAATTTCGTTAAAATTTAAAAAAATTGATTGTCTGATTAATAATGTTGGTATAGCTGGGCCAACTGGAACACTCGAAAAGCTTACATCTAAAGACTGGGAGCAAACCTTAAAAACAAATGTTATAAGTCATTTTTATTTCACTAAACTTGCAATACCTTTATTAAAAAAGAATAAAAGTGGTTCAATAATTAATATATCATCAGGGGCTGGGGTGCTAGGTTTTCCTTTAAGATCTCCATATGCAGCGAGTAAATGGGCGGTAATAGGAATTACTAAAACTTTAGCTATGGAGCTAGGAAGATATAAAATTAGAGTGAATGCTATTTGTCCAGGCACCATTAAAGGAAATAGAATGGTAAAAGTAATAGAAAATAAAGCTAAGTTTCTTAAGGTTTCTAAAAAAAAAGTTGAAAATGATTTTCTAAAAATGTCATCAATGAAAAGTTGGATATATGGTGATGACGTTGCTAAAATGTGTGCATTTTTAGCATCAAACGATTCTGAAAGAATTTCAGGTCAGGTAATAGGTGTTAATGGTAATGAAATTAGACTTGATTAAATTAAAGTTGTCCAATTAATTCAGGTGCAATTTTTTTAGATTTACCAACAAATCTTAAAGAATTTATTTTATCAAGGTTAGACTTGTCCCCACCCACTACAACAAAACCTATCATGCCCATAGCTTTATGTGGTGTACACTGATATGCATAAATTCCTGGAACAGTAAAAGTGTATTCTACATCCACGTTCATCTTTGATTTGAACTTCTCAACACCATCTGGTGTTCCATTTTTTATGAATTCTACATTATGACCCTTAGTTGTTGATTTCCAAATTATTGTATCACCAACGTTAATTTTAGCTATTTTTTGCGAATAAACCATCATCTCATTACCCGATTTGTTTAGCATTTCTATTTCTAAAGTCTCAGAAAAAGCTTTCATCGTGAAAAGAGAACTTAAAAGGACATAAAAAAGTATTTTTGCGATTAATTTCATGAGGTCTATATATTAATAATTTTTTATCAATCAATAAAGATTTTTGGTACATGTTGCCACATGATTTAAAGTTTTAAATCTTTTTCAGATATCTCCATAAATGGAAAATGTGAATCTTCAAAATAAATATTTTTAGATTTTTTTAAAATACTAATATCATCGAGCAATCCTGCATAAAGATAAAATTTATTCCACCTTTCAACATAAGTTAATACTGGGGCGGCACATTTACCACAAAAATACTTGGTAATTTTATTTCCACTACCTCCTATATGTTCGAAGGTAGATAATAATGATTTGTTTATATCTATCGCATCTTTGCGAAGTTCTATGATTGACATTATACCACCTATTTTTTTTCTACAGTCTATACAATGACAACTAAAAACTCTTGGAAGCTCGTCTAAAGTAACATTAAATTTAACTGCGCCACAAATACATCCACCTGTTTTATTTACAAACTTTTTTTCCATTAATTTCTAATTTTCTTTAAGTATTTGTTTCTTAAAATTTGCAGATTAATCAGATAATCATCTCTTATATCAGCTAATTTTGCCACAGATTTACCCCTAGCTTGACTCTGGGTACCTTTAATTATTCTATCAGATAGTTTTTTTGTAAGTTTTGGAGCTTTTAACTTAGTCCAAGGTAATTTTAATGCTGGTCCAAATTGTCTTAACATATGTTTCATTCCTTGATTTCCACCTGCAAGGTGAAAAGTTAAAAATGTTCCCATAAGTGAATATCTCAACCCTGGTCCATCTTCGATTGCTCTATCCAATTCCGTTGTAGTTGCATAATTTTCATTAATTATGTGCAATCCCTCTCTCCATAAGGCTTCTTGAAGTCTATCTGCTAAATAACCTGGTAATTCTTTCTTAACCATGATTGGGTTCATTGAAATTGATTCATAAAATTTTTTAGCTTTTATTAAAAATAATTTGTTCGTTTTTTTTCCAGGCACAATTTCAACACCTGGTAATAAGTATACTGGATTGAATGGATGACCTATCAAGCCTCTTTCAGGATGTTTACACTTTGAGTATATTTTGGACGGAAGCAGGCCAGAGGAACTAGAAGATATAATACTGTTTGGTTTAGAATATAAACCAATATTTTTCATAAGTTTTGTTTTTATAGTATAATTTTCAGGAGCACATTCAAAAATAAATTCTGCTTTTACAAGGGCGTCATGTAAATTTGTGTAAAAGGACAGATTATGTAAATTTAATTTTTTTTTTTTGAACATTTTTTTTACAAATGGCCAACTCCTCTTGATTTCTTTAATTAAATTTTTTTTATGTTTAAGATTAAAGTCGTAGGCTCTTACTTTTTTACCATGTGCCAAGCACCTGATTACCCAACCAGTTCCAATTACTCCAGTTCCTATTATGGCAACATTTTTAATGTTAGACATTACTTGTGTTTTACAAGTTTTAATTTCTCTCTTGTTTCCTGTGGCGTCATGATGGATGCGCCTAAATCTTCAACTATTCGTCTAGCCTTCTCAACTAATTGAGGGTTTGTGGCTAACTTACCTTTGGATATATAAAGATTATCTTCCAATCCAACCCTTGGATTTCCTCCCATAACAACAGTTTGTGCAACATAAGGCATTTCATTTCTTGAAATTGCAAAACCAGACCATACAGCCTCCTTAGGCATGATGTCTTTCATTGCTTGCATAGCTAATGGAGTAGCAGGTGCTCCCCATGGAATTCCTAAACACATTTGAAACATTGGTGGGTCACTTAACAAACCTTCTTGATAAAGCTGAGCTCCAAACCACATATTACCAAGGTCAAACGCTTCGATTTCTGGTTTTACTTTTATTTCTTGTAATTTTTTTGCAGCCTTTCTTAAATCTCTAGGTGTATTAACTGTAATAACAGATCCATCGCCAAAATTTAAGGTTCCACAATCTAATGTGCATATCTCTGGTAGAAATTGTTCTGCATTTGAAATTCTTTCCATCACATTGATCATGTCAGTTAATGGGCCAAACTCTAAGGGATTTTTTTCTCCGATATCAAGGTCCCCTCCCATCCCTGTGGTTAAATTAAGAACAACATCTGTATCTGAAGATCTGACTCTATCAACAACTTCTTTATAAAGTTCTAATCTTCTACTAGGAGTTCCATCCTCCTCTCTTACATGAATATGTGCGATTGCTGCCCCAGCTTTTGCTGCCTCTATTGAAGCTTTTGCAATTTGTTCTGGAGTTTTTGGTAAATCAGGATGTTTGCTAGCAGTGTCACCAGATCCTGTTACTGCGCATGAGATAAATACTTTATTGTTCATTTTAATTTGTTAGAAGTATAATATCAAATTATCTAAAATTATAGGATATAATAACTAAATGGATTTAAATAAAATAAAAGTACGACGTAGCTTTATTTTTACACCTGGTCTGAACCCAGAAATGTTCCCAAAAGCACTAGCTTCTGGTGCAGATATGGTTTGCATTGAATTAGAGGATGGAATTGCCATTAAAGATAAGGATGAAGCGAGAAAAAATACAATTAATGCATTAAAAAATTTGAAAATTAATAACGACGTTGAACTAGTTGTAAGAGTTAATTGTCAAAGGACTAAACCTGGCCTTTTAGATTTAGAGGCTTTTATTTCAAGTAAATTAAATGTCAAAGCTTTAATGTTACCAAAAGTTAAAACTCCAGACGAGATAACTTTCATTGATGATTTATTAACTGACTGTAACATGGACACTGATCTTCATGTTATAATGGAAACAAATGAAGCTCTTGAAAATATATATGATATTGCTCATGCAAGTAAAAGAATTGTTGCGTTGTATTTTGGAGGAGTTGATATGGCTGCAGAGCTAAGAGTTCCAAATAGTTATGAAAATCTTATTTATGCAAGATCTAAATTGGTGCATGCCGGAGCAAGTGTTGGAATTGATGTTATAGATGTTCCCTATTTAGATCTAGAAGATATGGATGGAATGAAAAAAGAGGCAGAACTTGTTAGAAATTTAGGCTTCACTGGCAAAGGGTCTATTCATCCTAAACAAATTAATATTTTAAATGAAGTTTTTACACCATCTAAAGAAGAAATAATAAAAGCTAAAAGAATTATAGATCAATTTAATGCTTCTGATACAGGACTAGTTGTTATAGACGGTAAATTGATTGAAAAACCTGTACTTAGAGAAATGAAAAGAAGAATATTAGTAGCAGATAAAATTAATAAATGAGTATACTTTTAACTAAACAAAAAATTAAAAAAGAGTGGACCGATTACAATGGCCATATGAATGTAGCATATTATGTTTTAATTTTTGATCAATATGGATCAGAAGAATTAATGACATTATTTAAAATGGGTGAAGAGTCAGCCAAAAATACAAAGAAGAGTACTATGGTTGTTGAGTCTCATATTACATACAATCAAGAGGTTCAAGAAGGTGATGAGGTTGAAGTTAATTTAATTTTTTGTGATCATGATAAAAAAAGGATTTTATATAAGCTTGAAATGGTGCACAGTGAGAAAAAATATGTTGCATCAACAATTGAGGCGTTGTCTCTATATGTAGATTTAGCTGAAAGAAAAGTAGCAGAATTTGAAAAAGAGAAAGTTCAAATAATGGATGACTATATATCAAAGCATAAAGATAATTTTAAAATCGATAATTTAAAATTTTTATCAAAATTAAAAAAATAATTTTAAAATTCTTAGTGACAAATTTAAAGGCAATATATATTCTTAGATAATGGAAATTAATTTACTTTCAGGCGCTCTAGGTGCTGAAATTAAAGGTATTAGCTTAAAAGATACCTCAAAAGAAAATTGGGAAAAGATTAATTCTTTAATGCTAGAACATAAAGTAGTTTTCTTTAGAGATCAGGATATTTCATCAGATGATCAGATGGAACTAGCTAAACACTTTGGACCACTTGAAAAACACGTATATGTCAAAGCTAGAAAAAACTATCCAGAAATTTTAAGAATTATTAAAGCACCGGATGAAAAACATCAATGGGGCGAAGGTTGGCATACAGATGTAAGCTACAACCCGAAACCAACTAAAGTTATAATATTAAGATCTCATAAAATCCCACCTGTAGGTGGAGATACAATGTTTTCAAACATGGAGTTAGCATACGAAACTTTAGATAACGATATTAAGAATAAAATTAAAGGAAAAAAGGCGATACATAGTTCCTTAGGCGCAGCCGCGTTTACTGAAAATTACAAAGAGATGCAAGGAAACGGGAATTTAGAAGAATATTCAAATATTCACCCTATAGTTAGAGTTCACCCAGAAACTGGAAATAAAATTTTGTTTGTTAATTCTATGTACACCAAAAAAATATTAGATTTGAGTGAAAGAGAGAGTAATGAAATATTAAAAAAAATTTTTAAACATCAAGAAAGATTAGATTTTACCTGCAGGATTAAATGGACAGAAAACGCAGTAGCTATTTGGGATAATAGATCACTTTTACATCAAGGATTAAGTGACTTTTTTCCTGGTCGTGGCTTAGGCTATGAGAGAGTTATGGATAGAATAGCTATTGAAGGCGATGAACCAAAATAAATTATGAATTTTGATTATATAATAATCGGTGGAGGATCTGCTGGTTGTGTATTAGCCAACAGGCTAAGTGAAAATTCAAAAAATAATGTAGCTCTTATAGAAGCGGGTAAAGATAGCGATATTTGGAAAGTTAATATGCCATTGGCAATACTTTATGCAATGCATGATCCTAAGTATAATTATAAATATTATTCTGAGCCTGAACCTCAATTAAATAATAGAAAAATTTTTTGTCCACGAGGAAAAATGATTGGTGGCTGTTCCGCACATAATGGGATGGTTTATGTTAGAGGAAATCCTAATGATTACTCAAGATGGGCTAAAATGGGACTAGATGAGTGGTCTTATGAAAAAGTTTTACCTTATTTTAAGAAAATTGAAACTTGGTCTGAAGGAGGTAATGAATATAGAGGTGGCGATGGTATTTTACCAGTTAACCAATCAAAAAACTCAAACCCTCTTTTCAAGGCATTTATAAATTCTGCTGGAGAAGCCGGATATAAAATAAATTCAGATATGAACGGAAAAGATCAAGAAGGCTTTGGAATGTACGACGTAACAATACATAAAGGTGAAAGAGCAAGTGTTTCTAAATATTATTTAAAACCTGCTAAATCTAGAAATAATTTAAAAATTCTAACTGAAAAATATGTCAAAAGAATATTATTTGATGGAAAGAAAGCAATTGGTGTAGAAATTTTAAGCAAAAATAAAAAAGTTGAAAAAATTTACTCAAATAAAGAAATTATTTTAAGCGCTGGTGCAATTAACTCTCCACAAATACTAATGCTATCTGGAATAGGTCCAGGAGATCATTTAAGAGAAAATGGAATAGATGTTATTCATAATTTAGAGGGCGTAGGCGCTAACCTTCAAGATCACCTCGAGGTTTATATACAACAAGAATGTAAAAAACCTTTAACACTTTACTCTTATGTTAATAAAATTAATATGGTTAGAATTGGAATCCAATGGTTCTTATCAAAAAATGGGCCTTGCTCTTATTCATTCTTAGAAGCAGGAGGTTTTTGTAAATCCTCGCCAGAACAGGAATATCCTAATATTCAATTTCATTTTTTTCCTGCATTTGTAATTGACCATGGTTTAGTTGACCCTGATAGACACGGTTTTCAATTACATGCAAGTCCAAATCATCCAAAAAGTAGAGGAAATATAAAATTAAAAAGTTCAGATATTTTCGACGCTCCAACTATTAAATTTAATTATTTAGAGCATGAAGATGATATGAAGCAGACAATTGAATGCGTGAAAGTTGCAAGAAATATACTCAAACAGAATTCTCTTAAGGAGTATGCAGGAAAAGAAATAGGACCTGGTGAGGATGCTACATCTGATGAAACTATTGTCGAGTATATAAGATCAAAAGCTGAGACAGCTTATCATCCCTCATGTACACTTAAAATGGGCATTGATAAATCAGCGGTTGTAGACCAGAAGCTGAAAATTCATGGACTCAAAGGCATAAGAGTTGCTGATGCATCAGTCCTTCCTGAAATTACTAGCGGAAATTTGAATGCACCAGTAATCATGGTGGCAGAAAAAGCTTCGGACATCATTTTAAATTAATATAAAGATTAAAAAAACTTTGGTATATGTCGCCAATGGTTAAAGATCAAAATACAAAAGGTATTTTATACATAATGACTGGAATGGCTTTTTTTTCCATTCAAGATTCTTTAATAAAATTTATATATAACGATATTGCATTATTTGAGCTGTACTTAATAAGAACAATAATACAAGCAAGTCTACTTTTAGCTTTAGTGTTAATAACAAAGCGTAAAGTTTCTTTTAAAACACATTATCCTTTGTTAACACTTTTAAGAGTTGTATGTTTCTTTTTTGGTTTTAGTTTTTTTTACATCTCTTTGACCTTTATGACACTTGCAATGACAAGTGCTTTGTTTTTCTCTTGCCCATTTTTTATGTCTATGTTTGCAAAATTCTTTCTAAAAGAGCAAATTGGTATTAGAAGATGGTCAGCGATCGTTGTAGGTTTTATTGGTGTAATTATAGTTTTAAATCCAACACTAGAGGAATTTAATTTTCTTAAATTGGCACCAGTAGCTTGCGCAATTTGTTATGCTATTTCGATGACTATAACTAAATATACATCTGACAAAGATGATATTTATACTCAAATGTCTTGGTTGTATGTATTCGCTATTTCTGCAGGAATAATAATTTTTTTAGTTAGTGGTGACGGTAAATTTAATACTTTCTCTGATCCGACTTTCCAATTCATTACCAGAGAGTGGTTTACAAATCCTTTAGAGGCATGGCCTTATGTTGTTGTAATGGGTATAGTTGCTTTTATATCATTTTTATGCGTTTTCTCAGCTTATAGTATTGCATCACCTTCTATCATTTCTTTGTTTGAATACTCATATATCATTTGGGCAATGCTTGCTGGATATATTTTATTTGAAACAATTCCTCTACCTAGAACATTTTTTGGTGCCACAATTATTATAGCTGCCGGTGTTTATATTTACTACAGAGAAAAAGTAAAAGGTCAAATGATTGCAACCGATACACCAACTGTTAATAGATGATAAAAAAAAATTATATTCCTACAATCGATATTTCCTTTGTCTTAAAATACGGATTGGAAAAAAAAAAATCTAAAAAAATTTTGCAAAAAATAGAGCACGCGTGTACTAAAGTAGGCTTTTTTCAAATAGTTGGTCATAATATTAGGCAGAGTGATATTAAGAAAATTACAAAAGTTGGGAATTTATTTTTTAACTTAAAAAGCGAAAAAAAACTCATGTTAGCGCCAAAAAAATGGAACCGAAAAAATAACAA
>CACJTN010000017.1 GCA_902596325.1 uncultured Pelagibacteraceae bacterium | reverse complement strand
TGTTAATATAATTAATATAATAAGTCCCGAACACTTAGAACTAATGTCTAAAGATTATAAAAAATTATTAAGCAACATTTATAATGTAGGAAGTATTGGTTTAGGTATTTATAGTCCTGTTGCCGCCAGTGATTACAATGTTGGAACCAATCATACTCTAGGAACACTTGGATCAGCTAGATTTGCGTCTGGTTTAAATTTAAACGATTTTTATAAAAAAATTAGCAGATTTACACTTAGTAAAAAAGGTATTGAAGTTATTGGTAAGCAAGCTATAACTCTTGCCGAATATGAGAACTTATATGCCCATGCGCTTAGTATTAAGTCTAGACTTTAAATCTAATATGTTTTAATGGCAAAAGAAAATACATTAGAATTTTCTGGAGAAGTTGTTGAGCTTTTAAAAAATGCGATGTTTAGAGTGAAGCTAACGAATGGTCACACAATTATTTGCCATAGCGCAGGGAAGATAAGAAAAAATAGGATCAGAATTCTTCAAGGCGATACTGTAAAAGTTAGCGTCAGTCCCTATGATTTGTCGCGTGGCATAATTGTTTTTAGAGGACAATAAGTTTAATTCTCTAAAAAAAGCCTCGGTAGCTCAGGAGTAGAGCAGAGCCCTGAAAAGGCTTGTGTCGGAGGTGCGAATCCTTCCCGAGGCACCATTATTTTAAAGTAATCTTAAAGCTTGCAATAATTTTAGAAATCTAATAACAAAGCGAAGCTATTTATTAGCTTAAGTTAAATAAAGTAAAGAGAGTAAAAATGAGTCTAAAAGGTAAAGTAAAATGGTTTAATGGAAAAAAAGGTTATGGTTTCATTGAACGTGAAGATAAAGAAAAGGATGTTTTCGTCCATGCTTCAGCAGTAAGAGAAGCAGGTTTAAAATTTTTAAACGAGGGAGACGAATTAACATTTGAAGTTGAAGATGGAGAAAAAGGTCCTGCCGCAGTAAAACTGCAAAAAACCTCTTAATTCTAATTCAAGTATTTTGTATAGGAGTATTACAGTTAATTGCTGCACTATTCCTATACTTAATATGTTGCATTTTAAAAAAAAAATGTTAAGAAATCTCAATGATTAAAAGAGTTCAAAAAACTTGTAATTTTCACAGACATCATTTTCATGCTGGCTGCACGCTAGCAATTTAATCATTTTATAAATTTAAAAATAATAATAATTAGTATAAAACATAGAAAGGACGCTGCCGTCGTATAATAGTTATTACTCCCGCCTGTGGAGCGGGCTATCTTGGTGCGATTCCAAGCGGCAGTACCAAAAAATGGAAAAAGATAAAAATTTAATACCTAGTTTGCCAAAAGGCTTTAGGGATAGATGGGGTGAAGAGTTAGCTCTTAAAAAAAAGATATTAAATAAGGTAGAGAACACTTTTATTAAATACGGGTTTGTTCCGTTAGAAACGCCACCAATGGAAATAAGTTCCAATATTGGATCTTTTCTAGCCAATGATGAAGAAAACCCAATGTCTGATGTTTTTACCTTTAATGATGATAAAGAATCTCTAACTTTGAGGTACGATATGAGTGCACCTTTAGCAAGATTTGTTGCTCAGAATTACAGGGATTTAGTTTTTCCATTTAAGCGTTACGCATATGGAGATGTATTTAGAAGAGAGAAACCAGACAATGCTAGATATAGATCATTTATGCAATTTGATGCTGATATAATAGGAAACGTGAATGAGGCACAGGCAGACGGAGAGATATGTAATATAATTGCTGACACATTTAAAAGTTGTGGATTAAAAAAAGATCAATTTGCAATAAATATATCTAACAGAAAAATTATACAGGGTTTACTCTCAGATATTAAAATAAACAATGATCAGGAACCAAAAGTTATAAGAGCGATTGATAAATTAGATCGTCTAGGCATACAAGGAGTAAAAGATCTCCTACAGGTAGGCAGAAAAGATGAAAGTGGTGCAATAACAAAAGGTGCAAACTTAACAAAAATTCAAACTGATGCGATCTTAAATTTAATTCAGATTAAAGACATAAGCGATTTAAAAAAATCTATTAAAAATAAATTATCTTTAGAAGGGATAGAAGAACTTGAAAAATTATTTGAAATTCTGGCGAAAGGTAAATTTCTTGATTTTATCAAATTAAATTTAAATATTGTGAGGGGAATAACCTATTATTCTGGTAATTGTTGGGAGACCAACCTTAACTTCAAATCAAAAAATGCCAAAGGTAAAGATATTGAAATAGGTTCTTGTGCTAGTGGGGGAAGATATAATTCTCTAATTAAAAGATTTAAAGGTGTAGATTTTAAAGGAACTGGCATGTCAATCGGAGTAGATAGGCTTGTGTTTGCACTTAATCAAATAAATAAATCGGATCTAAACTCAAATGGTATTCTTGTACTTGTCCTCGATGAAAAATATTTAGATGAGTATTATTCGATCGTTAATTTATTAAGAGATAATAATATTAATTCTGAGATATATCTTGATCCAAACAAAAATATGAAGAAACAACTTGCTTACGCAGATAAGAAGGGTTTTTCATTAGCAATAATTTGCGGGCAAGATGAAATAGATCAAAATAAAGCAACTATTAAAAAACTAAAGTCTGAAGATAAAAACAAACAATTTACTGTATCTAGAGAAAATTTAATTAATGAAATCAAAAAATTACAACAAGGTATTTAATATACTTAAACGTAAATATTTTAAGTACATAGAACTAGACCCAGTTATAGAGTCGAAGTTTATACTCCAACGTTCAGGAGAAAATTTCAAAAAATATTTATTCTCTTTTTATAATTCAGATGGTCAGGAACTTTCCTTAAGGCCTGACCTTACAATTTCATCAGTTATCCGATATGCACAAAGTAAATCTAACAAAAAAGAAAAAGTTTTTTATACAGGTAGTGCATTTAGAAAGTCATATAACCAAAAAAATGTGGTTATTAGGCAAATCGGAATGGAAATATTTTCATCTAAAAATGAAAACATTGATGATAAAGAAATTATAGATACTTCTTTGAAAATTTTAAAATCCTCTAGGTATAGAAGTTCTAAATTAAATATTGGAAATTTTAAATTATTTGAACTCCTAATTAATAAATTACAAATTCCGCAAAGATGGAAGCAAAGACTTATCAAATTCTTTTGGAATGAAAAATACTTTTCTGAACTTTTAAAAAGATTAGAAAGTAATTTAGATATAGATCCAGTGGTTGTAGCAGGCGATAAAAAAATGTACTCAAAAATGATAAAATTAAATCAAAAAAAAATTATTAATGGGAGATCTTATAAAGAGATAATAAAAAGATTTGAAAGCAAAATAAATGATCCTCGACAGTCAGAAACTGGAAAAAAAAGTGCAAAAATAATTAAAGAATTTCTTAAAATTAAGTGCTCATTAAATAACGCGCCAAATATATTAAATAAATTTTTTAAAAAGTATGATTTAAATATTTTTGTAAATAAAGATTTTTTTCCAATTAAAAATCTAAAAATAAAAAATACAAAATTTGAGTTTTCAACAAGTATTGGAAGAGGTAGAGAAGTTGAGTTTTATAATTCTCTTATATTTTCATTGGATGTTAAAAAGAAAAATAAATTTGTTAATCTAATATCTGGCGGTAGGTTTGATGAATTAACGTCAAAGTATTTGGGTTTAAAAAAGGTACCAGCAGTCGGTGCTGCGGTTAATTTATCAAATTATGAATAAAGATAACATAAACATTGGAATTGTCTCAAAAGGAAGATTAAAAAACTTCACAGAAAATCTATTAAGAAAAAGAAAATTAAAAATATTTTCTGAAAGAGGAGAAAGGGATTTATTTGGTAAAATAAAAGGTAAATCAAATATAAGAGTTTTATTTTTACACGCTCGTGAAATAATTGAGCAATTATCGATTGGAAATTTAGATATAGGAATTAGTGGATACGATCTATTGAAAGAATCAGAGATTAATATACAAAAAAAAATTAATTTAGTTAAAAGACTGCCATTTGGTTATGCTACCTTAGTGCTTGCTGTGAGAGAGGAAAATATTGATCTTTTTACAACCCTAGATTTGGATGAGGTGGCAGACGAATTCAGAAAAAAAAATAAAACCTTAGTAAGAATTGGCACTAAATATCCAAATTTAACGAGATCATTTCTATATGAGAGAGGTGTAACAAACTTTCAAATTGTTAAGTCTTTAGGAGCAACAGAACTTATGCCTGTCATAGGAACTGCAGAATTCATAAGTGATATAACTTCTTCAGGGCAAACATTAAAAGCTAACAAATTAAGAGTATTAAATGATGGAGAAATTTTGAAATCACAAGCCTGTATTTTTACCTCAAAAATAAATCATAAAAAAAAGGGATTAAAAAATCTTGTTAAATTACTTTCCAAATAATTTATCTTTCCAGTAGTTTAGTATAATTTTGATTACATCGATATTTTTGTATAATAAATATATTGAAATAATCAATCCAACTACTATTAAAAATTTAATTAATAAGAATATATCCATACTACTAAAAGTTATTTAGTATATACTATGAGTTAATGGAATCATTAATTTTATACATCATTTTATTTATAACCATTTTAATTGGTTCATATTTAATTTTTAAAATCAACAATATCCAAAAAAATATTAAAAATGAAAATAACAGTGATGATATTAATTCGCTAAAAGAGTCTATAAATACACAGATCAACAGCGTTTCTTCTTCACTCAATACCCAAATGGCAAGTATGTCCTCATCTTTTAATAATTTATCAAAAGACGTTACAAAAGATATGACACAAGCACTTACATCGGTTAATGAAAAAGTTGCAGCTTTTAATATCCAAGTTGAGGATTTAAATAAAAGTCAAATGGGCATTAATAAGATACTAGCAGGCGTTAAAAAGTTTGGAACTTTGGCTGAATTTAGCTTAGGATCTTTACTACAAGATCTTCTTCCAGCATCGCAATATAACTCAAATGTAAAAACGAAGGATGACAGTGGAGAAAATGTTGAGTTTGCTATAAAACTTCAAGGTGGTGTTATGGTTCCAGTCGACAGTCATTTTCCAGTCGAAAAATTTAATGCGATACAAGATGCTTTTAAAAACGAGGATAAAAAGGCAGCAGCAGAAGCAAGAAGAAATTTAGCAAGAGCCTTTAGAGATAAAGCTAAATCAATAAATGATAAATATATCAATCCACCAAAGACAACAGATTTTGCAATTGTGTATGCTCCAACAGAAAGTTTATTTTCAGAATTAAGTTCATATCAAGATCCAATAACAAAAGAGTTATTGACACAAGAATTGATGAAAAAGTATAAAGTTGTTATTTTAGGACCTAATACATTATCAGCATATCTTCAGTCATTACATATGGGTTTTCAAACTCTAAAAGTACAAAAGCATGCTACAGAAATTTATGATCACTTAAAAACAATCAGCACTAGATTTTCTAGCCATTTCGAAAATATATATAAATTAAGAAAAAAATTAGAGGAAGCGATGTCAGTTGTAGATAGTTTTGGAAAAGATGCTAGATCAATAACCAGAACTCTTGAGAATATTAAAGATCCTGAACAAATAGAAAATGCTGTTAAAAATGAGAATGTAGAAAAATTTATCGAATCTGTAAAACAAGCCAAAAATTAGTTTCATTTTAAACACAAATCACAATATAAAAGTTAGAATGAAGTGGAATACAAAGTTTAATTACCCGAAATCTTCAAGATCTAATGAGGACGGAATGAGAAAGTATTTATCAGGTGATGAAAAATATCCAAGTGTAACAAGTATATTAAGTTTAACCAAATCAGAAGAGGACAAAGCATCTTTGGAATTATGGAAACAAAGAGTTGGGTATAAAGAGGCTAATAGAATTAAAACTGATGCATCTAGAAGGGGAACATCTCTTCATTCTTATATTGAAGATTATTTGAGAGGAAGAGTTAACGATAGCTTTTTTGAAAGTAATGAGCAGCATAAAAATATGGCTAAGGTCATCATTGAAAACGGGATAAAAGGTAAGCTAGATGAGATTTTTGGGATGGAGGCCACCCTAATTAATCCTAATGATAGATATGCTGGTACTGCAGATCTTATTGGCATTTATAAGGGAAACGAAACCATTATTGATTTTAAACAGGCAAACAGACCTAAAAAAGCTGATTATATTCAAGACTATTTTTTACAACTTGGAGCTTATACATTAGCCCATAATGTTGTTTATAAAACAAATATCACATCAGGAGTTATTTTATTATGCACTGTGGATAACTTATTTCAAGATTTCATAATTGAAGGACCTGAATTACAAATGTATCAAAATTTATTTCTTGGAAGATTAAAAATGTTTAATGAGCTTAAGAATTCAGCTTGACTTTAAACTTTTGTTTTATAAAAGAGTTAAATTAACTTAATGCTAATTGTTTATATGCGAATAGTTAAGTTCTTAAATAACTTCAAATATTCCTCAAAACAAAGCTAATAAAAGGTAAATATGAATTTAGCAATATGGGACATAGAAAGCTCAAGTGCAAGCACAGATTTTGGAAGCATAATTGAGATAGGGGGAATTTTAGTTGATGAAAACTTCAAGGAGAAAGATAGATTTAATTTAAGATGCAGATTACCAGAGGGCGAAATACCTCAAGCAATGGCATTAATAGTTAATAAAACAAGTATTAAGCAGCTTACCCAAGGAAATTTAAGTCATTATCAAATGTTGGGAGAAATAGAAAAAATTTTTAAAAAATGGAGCCCAGCAATTTTCTTAGGCTGGTCTAACATTGGTTTTGACGATGAAATGATAAGAAAAGAGTTTTTTAAAGGTATTAGATATCCTTATATAACCAACGCTTCACCAAATAAACGTCATGATGGAATTAATATTGCTAGGGCCGCTTATGCTGTAGATCAAAACGTACTTGAGACAGAAATTAACGAAAAAAATAACCCGGTATTTAAATTAGCGTCTTTAAGTAAAATGAATGGGTTTGATTCAGCTGGAGCTCACTCCGCGTTATTTGATGCAAGTTTAACTGTAAAAGTTCTTGGTTTGATAAAAAGAAAACAACCTGATACATGGAATGAGTTTCTAAGAACTTCAAACAAAATTGAGACTGAAACAATTATAAAAAAAGAAAATATCATTACCCTTAATGAATATTTTTACGGCAAAAGCAGACTATATCTGGTTAGTCCACTTCATCCAAAATACTGTATTCATCCAATTTATCAATGGGGCCAGGCTGTAGACTTAAGAGTTGACGTAGAGCCTTTGTTAAAAATGTCGGTAAATGAACTAAAAATAGAAATGAAGAAAACTCCTAAATTTTTAAGAACTATAAGATCAAACAAGGCTCCAATAATTCTTGATAAAAAATATGGCATGCAAGCAGAACCTTATAATGCAATGGATTTAGAATTAATTAACAAAAGATCTAAAATGGTTAAGGAAAATGAAGCTTTTTCGCGAAATATATTAACAGCTTTGAGAGAAATTGCAGAAGATAAAGAACAATCAAAAAATCAAGAGGATATATATGCTGAGGAAAGTATTTACACAAAATTCACATCAAATAAAGATACAGCTCTATTTCCTGCCTGGCATTCAGCAGATTGGAAGGATAAACTAAACCTACTTTCAAAATTTGAGGATGAAAGGTTGCATGGTTTTGGTAAGAAAATTATTTTTCAAGAAGCTCCAGAAGTCCTGCCTCAAGACATAAGAAAAAAAATAGAACAAGGTATTGCGAAGAGAATATTAAGCACTGGTAAAGAAAAATGGTGGACAGTCTCTGCTTGTTTTACTGAAATTGATACTTTGAGAGATAAATATTCAGATCAAAATGATGAGGAAAAACTAAAATTTTTAGATGAATTAAATGATCATGTTATGTCAATACAAAAAAAATATGAAAATGTTTAATGTGGATAATATTAAAATACTAAAATTATATATTGATTATAAATTAAATTTTTATATATAAGAATTATGCCTACAGTAAAATCTACAGATGAAACTTTTGAAAAAATGATCAAGGACAATAAAGTTGTTGTTACAGATTTTTGGGCATCTTGGTGTAATCCATGTTTAATGATTGCCCCACATCTTGAGGCAATTTCTGATGAAATGAAAGAAGTTGTTGTAGCCAAACATAACATTGATGAAGAACCAAATACTCCAACTAAGTTTGGAGTTAGAGGCATTCCTACAATGCTTCTTTTTAAAGATGGAGAATTAGCAAGTACAAAAGTTGGAGCTACTACAAAATCTAATATTCAAGATTGGATTAAGGAAAATCTTTAATTTAAACTCAATACTTCACCAGCTAAATATAAAGATCCTGTTATTAATAAAACATCCCCCTCTTTTAAATTTATGGATTTAATTGCCTCTAATATATTAGGTTGATATTTTACGTTTGGTAAATCCTTAAATTTTTTCATTAAATCTTTTCCACTTATCGAATTCGGTTGATTTGGAATATCTACAGTTGTTAAAGATGAAATATTTTTAAAGTAACTGATATATTTTTCATGATGTTTGTTTGCCATCATCCCAACAACCACATGCTTGTTACAATTTAAGCTTTGAAGATAATTATTTAAAGATCTACTGCCATTTTCGTTATGACTACCATCAATAATTAACCTATTGTTTTTAACTAATTCTTTTAACTTACCTGATTTTATCTCTTGAAGCCTAGCCAAGGACGTTAGGTTTGTTATTCCACTTTTAATATCTGCTTCTGTAATGTCAAACTTTAGATTTCTCAGAGTAGATATTGCAGTTGATATATTTTCCAACTGAAATTGGCCAAGTAAATTTGGCATTGGTAATTTTAATTTCCCAAATTTATCCTCATAATGAAAGTAGTCATTTTCATTAATTAAAAAGCTATAATCATCATTAAAATAAATTTTATTAGAATTATTTTTTGAAATTACTTGTTTTATGCACTCCATAATTTCATTTGAGCTTTGTTTAGCAATAATAATATTTGATTTTAATAATGAAGAAGTTTTTTCAAATATGATTTTTTCAATAGTCCTCTCATTCTCGGGTAGCCAGTCCAAGTGATCTAAACTAATTGAAGTTATGATACTAGCAATATTCTTTTCTAATACATTAGTAGCATCAAACCTGTGGAATAACCCAGCTTCTATAAGATTAATATTCTCAGGAAATTTAGAGGCTTTGTAAAAATAACAGGCAGTTAATATTTCAAAATATGTTATTTGTTTATTATCATTTATACTTTCAACTTCTTCAAATAAATCTGCCAATTCTTCGTCACTAATTTCTTTATTATCAAAAACAAACCTCTCATTTATTTTTAAAATATGAGGACTTGTATAAACATTACATTTTATATTTGCTGATTTTAAAATTGAGAAAATTGCATTTATTGTACTGTTCTTTCCATTAGTACCTACTACAGTAATTGCTTTAATTTTATCTTGAGGATTTCCAAGTTTTTTTAAGAGGTTTTTAATACGAACTAAACTAAGATCAATTTCTTTAGGATGCAGCTTTTGTAATCTGCTCAATATTTTCTGAAGTTTCATTATTTGCTGTTAAATTTACCTCAGTATTTTTGTTAAGCAATATAGATAATATGTTACCAATCTCTGACGCTAAATCTCTTCTATGTATTACTTTATCAATAAACCCATGTTTTTCTAAAAATTCTACACTTTGAAAATCACTGGGTAATTCCTCTTTCACAGTTGCCTGTACAACTCTGCGACCAGCAAAAGCACAAAGTGCACCTGACTCTCCAAATATAACATCGGCTGTCATTCCGTAACTTGCTGAAATTCCTCCAGCACAAGGATCTACAATGCAAACTATGTAAGGCAATTTAGATTTTTTAAGTTCATTAATTGCAATTGTTGTTTTGCCCATCCCTGCTGTGAGACTAACTGCAGAAGCCATCATTCTCATTCCTCCACCACTACAAAAATTTACAAAAGGAATTTTATTATCTATTGCATTTTGGACCGCATAAACTATTGCCTCCGATTCCGCTATAGATACAGAGCCACCTAAAAATTCAAAATTTGATGCAGCAGCTATCACTTCAATGTTATTTATTTTTCCTTTAGCCACCATTATTGCACAGTCTTGTCCAGTTTTTTTCTTTGCATCTGCTAGCCTATTTTTATACGGTTTTACATCCTCCCAATTTAAAGGGTTTTCATCTCCAGGTATTGGAGTTTTTATAATTTCATAATTTTCTTTCCCAAAAAAAATATTAAACCTTTGTAAACAATTTATTCTGTGATGCTTTCCGCAAGCATTACAAACCCAAAAATTATCCTCTAAATCTTTTTTTAATATTGGGCCAGTACAACAGTTAGTCCAATCTGAATTTTCAACTTCTTCTTTAGTTGGAAATTTTTTTTTAAAATTTACTTTAATTCTTTGACCTAAGTATTTAATTTTTTTAATCCAATTCATGTTGTTTTTCTCTTCAAATTTTTTACTAATCTACTTACATTTGTGACAGGATTTTGTCTATTGTTTAAACTTCTAGTAATTTCTTTACAAATTGCACTACCTACAACCAATCCATCGGCAGATTTAAGTTTTCCAATTGTTTTTTCGGTGATTCCAAATCCAATCACAGTCTGTTTTTTTGGATCTATTTTTTTGATTTTTTTATAATTTTTAAGTATTTCTTTAGGCGTCACTTTTAATTTACCTCCTGTTGTACTCAACATTGAGATAAAATAATTCATTTGATGAGAATCTTTAATAATTTTCCTAAGCCTTTTATTTGTGGTTGTTGGTGATAATAGCTGAATAAAATAAATTGATTTGCTTTTGCATTTTTTCGCAAAATTTTTATTTTCTGGCCAAGGTAAATCTACGACTATCAATCCATTAACGCCAGAGGCTTTACACTTGTTTATATAGTTGTTCTCACCATACTGAAAAATCATATTATAATAACCCATTAATATTAAAGGTTTATTTTTGTGTGATTTTTTAAATTTTTTAATAATATTAAAAATATCATTAATTTTAATTCCATTTTTTATAGCTCTATATGCGCTGGTTTGAATTTGGCTACCATCTGCTACTGGAGTATTATGTGGAACCCCAACTTCTAGAATATCAACATTTTCAGATATTGATTTTAGAATGTTTAAGGATTGCTTTTTTGATCCATCACCTGCTACAGTGTATGTTAACAAAGCTGGCCTTTTTTCTTTTTTAGCTATTTTAAATGCAGTACTAATTGGATTTAACATATTTTTTTCCTAACCTTTGCTCTAAAATTTTCTTATCTTTGTAAGCATCCCCACAGCTATTAACGACTACTATCGTATCTTTGCTAAATTTTTTTGACTCAGTTATTGCAACAAAGAATGCATGGCTCGGTTCTAAAGAGGGCCTTAATTTTTCAAATTTTGTTACTAACTTGTATGCTTTTAGTGCATCCTCATCGCTTGCTGATGTGTATCTAGCTCTCTTTGTGTCTTTTAAAAAACAATGCAGCGGAGAAATTCCAGGGTAATCCAAACCAGCCGAGATAGATTCTGTTTCTTCTATTTGTCCATCTGAGTTTTGATTAACGTATTGAGCTGCACCATGAAGAATTCCAATTTTAGAACCATAAGTTAAAGGCGCTGCATGTTTTTTACTTTTTGCAGGTCCCCCAGCCTCTACGCCAATAAATTCACACTGTTTTTTATCATAATCCATAAACTCATTCCAAAACCCAAAACTCGAACTTCCTCCACCCACACAATTGTAAAGTTTAAGTTTTTTTGGAATTGATCCAAACTCTTCAATTAATTGGACTTTAAGTTCTCTCGAAATTTGACTAGTGCTCCAACCGCAAATTCTAACAAAAACTGCTGGTCCTACCGTACTACCCACACACATGGCAGTTGTATCACAGTTAGCAACCCAGAACCTCATACACTCTGAAACAGCATCCACAAGCGTTTGGCTTCCTGAATAAACTGGAACTATCTCGGCACCATTTTTTTTCATCGCTTTTACATTTGGTTGTTGTCTTGCAATATCTTTTGCACCCATAAAGATTTTACATTTTAGACCAAACTTTTTTGCGGCCATACTTAACATTTTACCCGCATACCCCGCGCCGGTATCCCCACAAATAACTTTTTTACCAGAGCGTTTTGCAAGTAAACAATGGACCGTTGCGTTGTAAACCTTGTGTGCCCCACCGTTTGCGTCCGAGACAACTTTAGAATAAATTTGAGCTCCACCAACATGCTTTGTTAAATTTTCTAATTTTATGAACCTGGTAGGAGTACCTATCCAATTTTTGAAATATTTATCCCTTTCAGCAATGAATTTTTTGTCTTCTTTGAGATTATTAAAGAGAATTTCTAAATCTTCGATTGGTTTTTTTAATGTTTCGGGAACAAAATTTCCAC
>CACJTN010000016.1 GCA_902596325.1 uncultured Pelagibacteraceae bacterium | reverse complement strand
GCTACAATTGGAGGAATATTATATGGTTTAGATAAGAGTTATAGACCATTTGTTTATTTTAATAATATGCTTCCCATTTTTGCCGCTGCAATAGTTGGTGGAATTGGAAACCCATACGGAGCATTTTTAGGCGGATATGTAATAGCTTTTGCCGAAATTTTCTTAACATATGCTTATAAAAAGTTTTTTATGTATATATTACCTGAGTCGCTAGAACCAACTTCATTAGTTCAATTGCTTTCAACAGACTATAAGTTTGCGATTTCTTTTTCAATACTTGTCATCGTATTGCTATTTAGACCATCAGGAATATTTGAAGGTAAAAAAATATGAGGCAATATTATAATGTTATCACTGCATACTCTATAATGCTATTTTTAATAATTTTAGTTGGAATATTTCAATCTTGGTCTATTGCATTATCAATTTTGAATTACTGTCTTATTTCAGCAGTAATGACAATAGGTGCTAATTTGCAATGGGGATATGCAGGATTAATAAATTTTGGAATTATGGGATACACAGCTCTTGGAGGCCTCGCTGTAGTTTTAATTTCAGTTGCGCCTGTGCCAGAGGCATGGAGCGCTGGAGGTTTAGGACTCATTATATGCTTATTAATCATAGTTTTGATGGTTTTATTAATCAAATTTCTATCATCTAAGTTTAAAACAATAAAAAACAAAACATTTGTAATCTCATCTATAATTATAATTGGTATTATTTTAATTAGATTTATTTCTGCACCAGCAATTGAAAATATAGAGTCTATTGATCCAGCAAAAACAGGTTTCCTAGGAGGTCTTGGGTTACCAGTATTATTATCTTGGATTGTTGGTGGTTTATTTGCTGCTGGAGTAGCGTTTGTAATAGGTAAAATTGCTTTGGGTTTAAGAGCTGACTATTTAGCCATAGCAACTCTTTTAATTGCAGAAATTATTGTATCAATAATAAAACATGAGGATTGGTTAGCTAGAGGGGTAAAAAATGTAATAGGTTTAAAGAGACCAGCGCCTTATGAGATTGACCTTCAAAACACAGAGTGGTTTATTAATCTTGTAGAGAAATTTAATTCTACTAAATTAAGTTTGATAAATTCAATATCTGAAAGACAAGAACTATTATCTCAATTGGTAATAGATGCATCATCAGTATATGTAAAACTGTGCTTTACAGGTTTATTTCTAATAGTTGTTGCAATTCTACTAGTTTTAACTCAAAGAGCTCTTTACTCTCCATGGGGAAGAAAAATGAGGGCAATAAGAGATAATGAGATCTCAGCTGGGGCCATGGGTAAAAATGTTGTCAAAGAACATTTACTTATTTTTGTTCTTGGTTCAGCAATAGTTGGATTGGCAGGAGCTATGATGGTTACTAATGATGGGTTATTTACACCGGGAAGTTATAGGCCTATGAGATATACATTTGTTATTTGGGTAATGGTTATAGTTGGAGGAACCGGTAACAATTTTGGTGCCATTCTTGGCGGCTTTGCGGTGTGGTTTTTATGGGTTCAGGCTGCCCCAATTTCTCTATTCTTAATAAGTTTATTTACCTCCCACTTACCTGAGACAAATGAACTTAAGACTCACCTTATTAATAGTGCGCCTTATTTTAGATTTTTAATAATAGGAATAGGTTTATTAATTATAATGCGCTATAGACCGCAGGGTATTTTGCCTGAAAAAATTGTAAAGCATTAAGATGTTTAAAAAATTATTAATAATATTGTTTGTAGTTATACCTTTTAATTCTTTTGCCCTAGAGAAAGAAACAACTTTTGATCAACAAAAGTTTAAAAAAGCATTATTGGACGGTAAAGTTGTAGTTGTAAGTTCTTGGATAAAGTATTGTTATTCATGTGCTAGTCAGATGAAAGTTCTTAAAGAGGCAAAAAAAGATTTTGATAACATTGAATATTTTGCATTTGATGTTACAAATAAAAATATTTCAAATCTATTTAATGTTCAATATCAAAGCACACTCTTAATCTTTAAAGATAACAAAGAAGTTTACAGAAGTATTGGCGAAACTACGCAAAAAGAAATATATAAAGCGATAAAAACTTTTATATAAGATGTATTATATTTTATTGGGATTTGCGTTTGGTATATTTATGTATTTGGCAGATAAGTATTTGTTTTAAAAAAAAGCCCCGTTACAACATTATAACGGAGCTTTAATTTTACTTAATTATCTTTGCTTTTTAGTTTTGAATTTACCGCCTTTGATTTCTTTTTCTAAAAAAGAACCAAAAGCTTCACCAACATCTGTAAACTCGACACCAGTTGCACCTTCATAATTTACAGCTTTACCTTTAGCTAATAAATCTAAAGCTTTTCCTAATTCCCCTGGATAGATCTTTTTACCGGGAGCATTTGCAACGTCCATTACGTTCGCTTGAATAGTTGCTCTATCACCTTTGCCACCAGCTTGCATAGCAAGAGTAATTAGAGCCGCTGCATCGTATGATTCTCCAGTATAAGGACCTGAAGAGTCTATTCCTCCAGCTTTAGCAACTTCAGCAAATTTTCCAGCTCCTTTTCCTGTAGAACCAGGCAATGAACCGAAAGATTTATTCAAATCTTTACCAAATCTATCTGTTAATGAGTCTCCGATCATACCATCTGAAAGAACAAATGTATCAAATGATCCAGAGTCAAGAGATCCTTCAATTATACTTCCGCCTGCTTGATCTAAGTATCCTAACACAGCTAATGCGTCACCACCTGCTGATGCAAGTGTTGCTACCTCAGCCCCGTAATCACCTTTGCCTTCTTCGTGTGCAGTAACAGTTGTAACGCTAATTCCATGTGCCTTAACTGCAGCAACATAAACATCTGCTAAACCTTTTCCGTAATCATTGTTAGTATGTGTTACAGCGATACTTTTAACTTTTCTATCTTTAGTAATATCAGCTAAAACTTGTCCACCTCTAGCATCAGATGGGGCAGTTCTAAAAAAATATCCTTTGTCTTTAAGATCTGTTAAACCAGGTGATGTAGCAGATGGAGAAATCATCACAACTCCATTTGGAACAGCAACATTAGTTGCTATTGCTCCAGTTACACCAGAACAATCTGCACCCATGATAGCTAAAACACCATTAGACACTAATCCTTCAGCGGCAGTTGTTGCAGCAGCTGAGTCTACACATGTACTGTCAGCTCTCTCTATCATTATTGATTTTCCACCCAATAATTTTCCTGAATCTGAAGCTTCTTTAAATGCTAATTCTGCAGAAGCAGCCATAGCAGGGGTTAATGACTCAATAGGACCCGTAAATCCTAAAATAATACCCATTTTAATCGCATGTCCATCTGAAAATGCTTTACTTGTAAAGCATGATACAAATATGAACATAGCAGTAATTAATTTTTTCATATTTCCCTCTAATTATTAATAATTTATTAAAATTAAATTTAAATATTATTAGAGGATAAATTCAATAGTAAATAAGCCGCAAATTACGAAGGGAAAAAGTTTAAGTTGTTAATAACTAATGTATATTAATATTTACAACATATGAAACGTATAAAAGTTAAACCAAAATTTAATAAATATAATTCACCTAAAATTGGTCTTATAGCTCTCTCTAGCGATTATATTATAGAGAGAGATTTTAAAGAGGTATTAAAAAACAAAAATATAGATTTGTTCGTTAATAGAATTGAAGCATTAAATCCTTTAAATAAAAAAAACCTTATTAAAATGTCTAAAAATATAACCAAAGTTACAAATAATATTTTACCGGGAGAAAAAGTTGATTGTGTGGCTTATGCATGTACATCAGGTACAATTGCAGCTGGATACAACAAAATTAAAAAAAAAATAATAAAAGCAAAACCAAAATCTAAATTAACAACTCCAAGCACCTCCTCAATCAATGCTCTAAAAAAATTTAAAATTAAAAAAATAGCTATTTTTACTCCTTATCCAAAAAAGCTAAATGATGATGTAATTGAGTTCTTTAAAAAAAATAAATTTAAAGTAACCTCGAATTCATATTTTGATATATCATCAGATATTGAAATAGGAAAAGTAAATAGTCAATATTTGTTAAAAGTTTTATCTAAAATGAAATTAAATGGTGCGCAAGCGCTTTTTATTTCATGCACTGCTTTACCCGCACTTTCAATCATAGATAAACTTGAGAAAAAACTAGGTATACTTGTTTTCTCTAGCAACCAAACACTTATCTGGGATACACTAAAAAATATCGGTGTTAAAAATAAATTAAATGGTTTTGGTAAATTATTTAGGTCAATTTAAATGAGTTTTACAAATCAAGAGTTTAAAACAAGACTAAACAATGTAAAAAAGTCCATGCAAAAGAATGGTATAGATTTACTAATATCTCACGATACTGCAAACATGTACTATCTAACAGGCTATGATGCATGGTCTTTTTATTATGCACAATGCGTACTTGTGCATGTCGATCTAGATGAACCACTATGTTTTGTAAGAGCCCAAGATGCAGGTGGAGCATTTATAAAAACTTATCTAAAGAAAGAAAATATAATTATTTATAATGAAAATTACATACATAAGTGGCCAAAACATCCTTATGATTACTTGGTTCAAATTATTAAAGAGCGAAAATGGGATAAACTTTCTATTGGTCTAGAAATGGATGCTCATTATTTTACGGCATTCTGTTTTGAGAAAATAAAAAATGGATTACCAAATGCTAAAATCAAAGACTCTGAGAGGCTAGTCAACTGGGTAAGGTTAGTGAAATCTGAAGCAGAAATTAATTATATGAAATCTGCAGCATTAATTACAGAAAAAGCAATGCATACAGCTATGAATGTTATAAATATAGATGTTAGACAGTGTGATGCAGTAGGTGAAATACAAAAATCATTATTCTATGGAACTGAAAATGTTGGTGGTGAATACGCAAGTATAACAACATTGCTTCCTACAGGACCTGGAACATCGGCATCACATTTGACAGCAACACAAGACAAATTTAAAAATGGTGAGTCCACAATAATTGAAATATCAGGATGTGTTAAAAGATATCATGCACCTCTTGCCAGAACAGTACAATTAGGTAAGCCTGAACCAAAAAAAGTTGATGCAATGAATGCTACAATAGAGGCATTAAATGAAGGTATAAATGTAGTTAAACCTGGAAATTTAGCAAATGATGTAGCTCAGGAATTTTGGAAAGTACTAGATAAATATAAAATTAAAAAAGAATCTAGAACCGGATATTCAATAGGAATAGGATATCCTCCAGATTGGGGAGAACATACACTTAATATCTACAAAGGTGATATGACAGTCTTAAAACCCAATGTTACTTTCCACATGATAGCAGTAATGCAATTTGGAGACTGGGGGGTTGAAGCATCTGAATCTATTCGAGTTACAGAAAATGGAAATGAATTACTTAATAATTTCCCCAAAGAACTACACATAAAATAGCTTGAAAATATCCTCTACAAATGTTTTAAAACATGCTCATGTCTAAGAATAAAGAGTTCGTTAAGTTTGAAAAAGTTGATAAAAGCTATGACGGAAAAATTTTAGTAGTCAAAGATTTAAATTTAGATATTTCGGAGGGAGAGTTCATTACAATGTTGGGACCCTCAGGCTCTGGCAAAACAACTTGTTTAATGATGTTAGCAGGGTTTGAGACGCCTACTAATGGAGAAATCTATTTAGATAAAAATCCTATATCAAATATACCTCCACACAAGAGGGGAATTGGTATGGTGTTTCAAAACTACGCTTTATTTCCGCATATGACTGTATATGAAAATCTAGCATTTCCATTAAGAGTAAGAAAAATGCCAAAAGATGAAGCTGATAAAAAAATTGATAAAGCATTGTCTATGGTATCTTTATCAGGTTTTGAGAATAGAATGCCTGGCCAACTATCTGGAGGACAACAACAAAGAGTAGCAGTTGCCAGAGCTTTAGTTTTTGATCCATCAGTTGTTTTAATGGATGAGCCTTTAGGAGCTCTTGATAAAAATTTGAGAGAAAGTATGCAATATGAAATAAAACATATTCATGAAAGCATTGGAGTAACTGTGGTTTATGTTACGCACGATCAGGGTGAAGCGCTTACAATGTCAAATAGAATAGCAGTATTTAATGATGGTAAAGTTCAACAATTATCTTCACCAGATCAATTATATGAAAGGCCTGTGAATTCATTTGTTGCAGAATTTATTGGTGAAAATAACACATTTGCTGGAGAGATATCAGATATATCAAGTGATAAATGTAAAGTAAAAGTCAATGGAGGTGAAATAATTGCTAATCCAATATCTGTAAAATCAAAAGGAGAAAAAACCACTGTATCAATCAGGCCTGAAAGAGCATTAATAAATCCAAAAGGTGGAATGGATAATAATCATAAAGGCAAGATAGAAGAAGTTATTTATCATGGAGATCATACTAGAGTAAGATTGAGTTTACTTGGTAATTCAGATTTTATATTAAAGGTTCCAAATAGTTCGGAAAATTTAGATATTAAACTAGGTAATACAATTAATATTGGATGGAATAGTCAAGATGCAAGAGCACTCGATCCAAAATAGAATAGTTTTAAATATCAATAAAATTACCCTTTATATTATGGACAATTGATCAGTTGACTCTACTGATCGAACTTGTTGTAATTACCAATATACAAAACGTTTAAACGGAGGATAAATGAGAAAACTAAGTAAATTATTACTTACCCTTTCTTTTGTACTTTCATTTGCCACTTCAGCATTTGCAGTTACTGTTGCATCATGGGGTGGAGCATACACTGAAAGTCAAAAATTAGGTTATGGTGATCCTACTGCTAAGAAATTAGGAATCGATATCAATTGGGTCGATTACTCAGGTGGATTATCAGAAATTAAAGCACAAAAAGAAGCTGGAGCAATTACATGGGATATAATTGATGTATTTGCAATGGATACTATCACTGGATGTGACGAAGGTTTATTTGTTGAATTTGATTTTGACAAAGACTTTCCACCAGCACCAGATGGAACTCCTGCAAGTGAGGACTTTTTCACAGGCATGCCTTCTAAATGTGCAGTAGGGAATATTTTATATTCTTGGAACTATGCTTATAACAGTGAAAATGTTAAAGGTACTCCAAAAACTATAAAAGATTTCTTTAACACAAAAAAATTTCCTGGCAAAAGAGCAATCTACACTAGCGCTTTAACTAACTTAGAAATAGCTTTAGCTGCAGATGGTGTAAAACCAGGTAAAGGTGGAGCAAAAATCTATGAAGCTTTAGAAACCGAAAAAGGTGTTCAAAGAGCGATGGATAAGATCAAAAAACTTTGCACAGACCCTAAAGGTGGATGTGTATTTTGGTCAGCAGGTGCTCAACCACCAGAACTATTAATGAGTGGCGAAGTTGTTATGGCAACTGGCTGGAACGGTAGATTCTTTAATGCTGCTGTTGGAGAAGGCGCTCCTATAGTTCAAGTTTGGGATGCTCAAGGTCTAGACTATGAATATTTTGTATTAGTCAAAGGTGGACCCAATGAAGCTGATGCTAAAAAAGCTTTAGCTGAAATGACAAGTACAGAAGGTCTAGCTGGAAGTGCTAAGTACATTGCATATGCACCTTGGAGAAAATCTTCAATTGCTGTAATGGAAAAAGGTGAGCCGTGGTACAAGGATGGTAAAACAAACATGGTACCAAATATGCCAACAGCTCCAGCAAATACAAAAAATTACTTCTTGGTTGATCCATTATACTGGGCTGATAACGGCACAGAGCTTGGAGAAAAATGGGAAGCAATGAAAGCAGGACTATAATTTTAAGTTTTAAAGACTAAAATTATATAATATATTTAGGGCGGTTATTTATAACCGCCCTTTTTTATTTATGAGCTCTGAAATACAAAAAATCCTTACCACAGATGGAATTCCTTTAGAGGAAAGTTTAAAAAAAGCTGAAAAGAAAAATAAAATTAAGGCTTTTTTATTAGTTTGTCCATTGTTGCTTTTTTTAATTATTACTTACGTATTTCCAATAGGTGACATGCTTTTTAGAAGTGTAGATGATCGTATGGTTACCAACATGCTACCAAAAACATATAAAGCTATGGAAAGATGGGATGGCAAAGAGCTTCCAGATGAAGAGGTTTTTGAAGCTTTTTATCAAGATTATAAATTATTAGTCGAGAAGAAAACATTTGGAAAATTAGCAACGCAACTTAATTATGAAAAAAATGGTTTTAAAAGTATTCTCAAAAAATTACAAAGAAAATTGAAAAAGTTTGAGGAAGGTAACTATAAAGAACAAATAATGGATGTTCACAAAAGATGGGCTAATGTAGAGTACTGGAGAGCAATTAAGCGAAGAGCTCCTGCAATTTCATACTCTAAATACTTAAAAGGAATGGATTTAATTGAGGACGAAAGCGGTAGTATTACTCAAGTCCCAGAGGATAGAAGAGTACATCGAGTTTTATGGTTAAGAACTTTAGAGGTTGCATTTTTTGTAACTCTTTTTTGTTTTTTGATGGCATATCCAATTGCACATTTATTGGCGACATTGCCAATGAAATATAGCAATCTTTTAATGATATGCGTACTACTGCCATTTTGGACATCATTACTTGTAAGAACCGCAAGTTGGATGATTTTACTTCAGCAACAAGGTGTAGTTAACGATTTCTTTGTTTGGATTGGGTTAGTAGCAGACGACAATAGACCAGAGATGATGTATAACAAAACTGGCACTTATGTTGCCATGACACAAATTCTTTTACCTTTTATGGTTTTACCGCTCTACAGTGTGATGAAAACAATATCACCTAGTTTGATGAGAGCAGGAAAATCGTTAGGTGGTACGCCTTTCGTTGCTTTTTGGAAAGTTTATTTTCCATTAACCATCCCGGGCATAGGCGCTGGTTGTTTATTAGTTTTTATTCTTGCGATAGGATACTATATTACACCAGCTTTAGTTGGTGGAGCGTCAGGAACTTTAATTAGCAATCAAATTGCATTTCATATGAAAAGTACACTTGATTGGAGTTTTGCATCGGCTATGGGTCTTATGCTTTTAGCTGGAGTATTAGCAATTTATTGGGTTTATAATAAATTAGTGGGGGTTGATAATATAAAGTTAGGATAAATATGGCTTTACCGAAATATACAGAAACCAGGTATAGAATTTGGCATTATATATACTTAATTTTTTGTTCAGGTGTATTTATTTTTTTAATTGCTCCTTTATTCGTCATTTTCCCTTTATCTTTTAATGCTGAGGAATTTTTGGTTTTTTCAGATGGAATGAAAAGATTAGATCCTGATGCATTCTCTCTTCGATGGTATGAAGATATGATTTATGGGACTAAAAACCCTTGGGGTCTTGCGGCAAAGAATAGTTTTATAATTGCAATTTTTGCAACACTCGGATCTATCATTCTTGGAACAACAGCCGCTTTAGGTTTAAGCAGTAGACATATGCCTTATAAAGGTTTGATTATGGCGACATTAATTTCACCAATGATCGTTCCACTTATTATATCTGGAGTTGCAATTTTTTTCTTTATGGCAAAGGTTGGATTGGCTGCAACACATACTGGTATAGTATTAGCTCATATTATTTTAGGAACTCCTTTTGTAGTAATAACAGTTACCGCTACCTTAACTGGATTCGATCATAGTGTAACTAGAGCAGCATCAAGTCTTGGAAGTGACCCAGTAAATACTTTTATGAAAATAACATTACCTTTAATATTACCTGGCGTTATATCAGGGGGTTTATTTGCATTTGTGACGTCCTTTGACGAGGTTGTAGTTGTATTATTCTTAGCTGGTCTAGAAAATACTACAATACCTATACAAATGTGGACTGGCTTAAGAGAGCAATTAAGTCCAACTATCCTTGCGGTTGCGACATGTTTAATTGTGCTTTCAACTTTAATTCTTGTTACAGCTGAATTATTAAGAAGAAGATCAGAAAGAATTAGAGGAATTAACGTTAATTAAACAATGGAAATCAAAAAAGTAGTTGTTATTGGATCTGGTACCATGGGAAGTGGAATAGCTGCTCATTTATGTAATGCAGATATTCCAGTGACACTTCTAGATTTAAAAACGGAAATAAGCGAAATGGCCCGTGAGAGGATCCATAAATCAAGACCACCTTTACTCATAGATAAATCAAAAATAAACAATATAAAAGTTGGTAATATTAATGAAGATTTTGATACGGTTAAAGATGCAGACTGGATTGTAGAGGCAGTTGTTGAAAGAATAGATATAAAACATGACATATATTCAAAAATATTTAAAAATCGTAAAGACGGAGCGATAGTATCTTCTAATACTTCATCGATACCCATAAAGGTTTTATCAGAAAAGCTTACAGATAATGAAAAAAAAGACTTTTGTATTACCCATTTCTTTAATCCTGTGCGGTACATGGGATTACTTGAGATTGTTAAAAATGAAAATAATGATTTAGATAAAATTAATTCTTTAAAAATTTTTTGTGAGAAAGAGTTAGGAAAAGGGGCTATCGTGTGTAACGATACACCTGGATTTCTTGGTAACAGAATTGGTGTTTACGCAATGCAAGTTGCTATGACAGAAGCAATAAAAATGAAGCTATCAATAGAGGAAGCTGATGCAGTTTTTGGAAGACCAATGGGTATACCTAAAACCGGAGTATTTGGCTTATATGATTTGATAGGAATTGATTTAATGGTTGATGTTTTAAAAAGTTTTAAGAAAGAGTTACCGGGCACAGATGATTTTCAAAATGTAGCAAAAGAAATACCACTAATAACAAAATTAATAAACGAAGGTTACACTGGAAGAAAAGGTAAAGGTGGATTTTATAGAATTAATAAATCGAATAATGACAAAGTATTAGAAGCAATCAACCTCGATACTGAAAAATATTCTCCATCTAAAAAAATTGACTTAAAAATGGATACTGTTGATATAGTTGGACTAATTAATAGAGATGATAAATATGGAAAGTATTCATGGTCAGTTATCTCAAAAATAATTACATATGCCTCTTCATTAGTACCTGGTATCACAGATAAATTTAATGACATTGATGAAGCAATGAGGTTAGGTTTTAATTGGGCAATGGGACCATTTGAGATGTTAAATGCGATAGGTCCGAAAAAATTTTTTGAGAGACTAGGTCAAATTAAAAATAATAAATTTTTAGAAAATTTATCAAAATCTAATGATGAAAATTTTTATGGAAAAAGACAATTGTATACTGATATTGAAACCCTAGGAAAAATAAAACCATCTGCATTAAAAATTGATAAAAATAAATCAGCAAATATTTACCGATTCCAAGATTATAATATTGTTGAATTTACCACTAAAGCTAATGCGCTTGATTATAATTCTATGGATTGTTTAAAAAATGCCACTGATAAACCACTAATAATAATTAATGAAAGTATGCAGTTTTCAGCTGGAGTTAACCTTTCTTATACAATGGACTTTATAAATAAAGGTGATTTGAAGTCTGTTGAAAAATTTATTAAATACTTTCAAGAAACTTGTAAACATCTGAAATATTCTAAATTTCCGGTAGTTTCGGCTCCTTCAGGACTTACTTTAGGAGGAGGATTTGAAGTTCTTGTTCAAAGTAATTTCGTAGCCTCACATACAAATATTGTTGTTGGGTTAGTTGAAACAATGGTTGGATTAGTTCCTGCTGGCGGTGGGTGTAAAGAAATGCTTTGGAGATGGTCTCAAACAGGTGAGGCGACCAAAGACCCTGATTTTGCGCCAATGAAGGTCTTTGAAATTATCGGATATGGCAAAACAGCAACATCACCGGTGGAGGCTGAACCCCTAAAATATTTAATGCCATACGACAAGAAAATTATGAACAGAAATAGTTTATTTCCTGCTGCGCTAAAAATAATTAATGAGAGCAAAAATTTTACTCCAGCTACCGAGTGTAAATTTAAGTTATCAGGAAAATCCTTAAAAGAAAAAATGATAAAAGTTCTTGAAAAATTATATAATGATAAAGTTATATTAGATCATGGAATGGTAGTTGGGTCAGAATTAGCAAATGTGCTTAGTGGTGGTGAAACGACAATTGATAAAACCCTTTCAGAAAATGATTTATATAATTTAGAATTAGAGTCTTTTATGAGATTGATCGAGACTAAAAAAACACAAGATCGAATTAATCATACTCTTTCCACAGGTAAGCCCTTAGTTAATTAATACTTCTTAACATCCTAAAAGTTTCTATGAAGTCTGGCCTAAGGATATATTCTGTTTTATTGTCGTATTTTATTTTTTTTAATACATCTAATCCATATTTCACTTTACCAACAGGTGAATATTCTCCTTCAAAAAGTGGAGCATCTTTTAATAAAATAAAAAATTGAGTATCTTCTGAGTTTCTTTCATACGTTCTAGCCATAGCAACTGTACCTTTTCCAAAATCGAAGTTATTGTCTGTTTCCGTATTTATAGTTCCATATTTTGACTTACCATTTCCTATTTTCGCATAATTTAAACTTTCCCTTTTACCGTACTCAGTGTCACCAGATTGAACTAATACATTTTTTATAACTCTGTGAAAAGCTACGTTGTCATATTCCCTCGTTTCTATAAGCATTTTAAATCTTTTTACAGAATTTGGAGATATATTTGGATATAATTCAATAATTACGTTACCACATGGTGCTCTGAGTATTGCAATATTTTCTGGATGAATAAATTTTATTTTGTTTGGATCATGATCTTTTATAAATAAACACTTATTTTTA
>CACJTN010000015.1 GCA_902596325.1 uncultured Pelagibacteraceae bacterium | reverse complement strand
CTTGATTGAAGCAGATGTTATTGCTGCATACAAAGAGTCTGGTAAAACTTGTGTTCAAGTATTTTTCTACAGATCAAAACAAAATTGGGGAAATCAATCTTATTTTCCTAAACATGATCCAGATGAAAAATTGTCTGATATTCTAAACTCTTTTGTTATTCAATTTTACGAAAATAAAAGTGTTCCTAAGAGTATTATACTAAGTGAAGAAATTAAAGAAAAAGAACTGATTGAGAAAACCTTAACTCAAAAAGAGAACAAAGATATAAATATATCTGTTGGTAAAAGGGGGTCTAAATTAAAAGTCATAACTCAAGCTATCAATAATGCTAAAGACAGTTTAAATAGAAAATTATATGAAAGTCAAAATAATAAAAATTTATTTGAAGAAGTTTGTAAAAAATTTGATTTAGATAATAATATAAAATTAATTGAGGTTTATGATAACAGTCATATACAGGGTACAAACAGTGTTGGTGCTTTGGTAGCTTACGGTGAGGAAGGATTTATTAAAAAAAGATACAGAAAGTTTAATATTAAAGTGAAGGGTAATGAACAAGACGATTATGGTATGATGAAAGAAGTGCTAAATAGACGCTTTAAAAGAGCAATACAAGAAAAGGACAACTACTTATCATTTCCTGATTTAGTTTTAATAGATGGAGGCAAAGGACAATACTCTACAGCAAGAGACACCATGAATGAATTAGGACTTCACGATATACCTGTTGTGGCCATAGCAAAAGGAAAGCAAAGAAATAGCGGTAATGAAACTTTCTTCCACAATGGACGAGAATATAAATTTGAAAAAAATGACCCCACCCTATTTTTTCTTCAAAGGATAAGAGACGAGGTACATAGATTTGCTATAAGTGCCCATAGAGCCAAAAGAAAGAGAGGAATTAGTAAATCTTTACTTGATCAAATTGAGGGTGTTGGGGGTATAAGAAAAAGGGCTTTATTAAACCATTTTGGATCTGCTAGAGCAGTAGAATCAGCTAGTTTAGACGAAATTAAATCTGTTGATGGTATTGAGGAAAAAGTGGCAAAAAAAATATATAACTATTTTCACGAATGAAAATTAAAATCCCAAATTATTTAACAATAGGAAGAATAATTATTGTACCAATTTTCGTATTAACATTTTATTTACCTGGTTTTTATGGTGATATAATACCTTTTTCTTTATTTGTAATAGCTTCATTTACAGATTTCTTAGACGGGCTTTTAGCGAGAATGTATAAAGAGGAGTCTAAATTAGGTGAGTTGTTAGATCCTATTGCAGACAAAATTATTGTTGCCACAGCATTAATTTTACTTGTTATGGATGGAATAATAAAAAATTTTGAGGTAATTGCAGCTATAATAATTTTAACACGAGAAATTTTAATTTCTGGATTAAGAGAATTTTTAGCAAAAGGTAAAGTCAATATGCCGGTTTCAGGTTTGTCTAAATTAAAAACATTTCTACAAATGTTTGCTATTTCTATATTACTCTTAGGGCAGACGGGTAATAAATTAATTAATTTTCAAGATTATAATGCACAAACGATTGGAATTATAATATTGTGGTTATCCGCTTTTTTAACACTTTATACTGGGTACGATTATTTAAGAAAAGGAATTGACCATGCAATCTCGGAAGATGAAAAAAATTAAGCTGCTTTCTTTTTTCTAACAGTTTGCTGGTAACTTTCAGATAATTGGATTATCGTATTACATACTTTATAGTTAAATTTATCAATCTGAGATACAGGGGTAACTTCAGCGGCAGTACCTGTTAAAAAACATCCTACAAAGTTTTTGAGTTCTTCAGGTTTAATCTTTCTCTCATTAACCTTTATATTCTTAGAATTTGCAATTTCAATTACTGTTCTTCTTGTAATTCCATCTAAAAAAGAATCTGGAATTGGAGTATGCAAAGTCCCATCTTTATCTTTAAAAAATATGTTTGCTCCAGTAGCCTCTGCAATGAAGCCCTCGTGGTCTAGCATTAATGAATCTGTATAGCCTTGTTTTTCAGCTTCATGTTTTGACAAAGTGCAAATCATATATAAACCTGCAGCTTTAGTGTCCCATGGAATAGTGTTTGGAGCAGGACGTCTCCAATTAGAAATATTTAATTTGATACCCTCTAATTTTAATTTTGGATCGAAGTATGATCCCCATTCCCAAGTTGCTATTGCAACATGTATTTTTGTTTGTTGGGCAGAAATTGCCATCATTTCACTTCCTCTCCAAGCTACAGGTCTCACATAACCGTTTTTTACATTTTGAGTTAGTACAATTTTATTTGATGCTTCATTAATTTCTTTTTCAGAATATGGAATTTCAAAACCCATTCTTCTTGCAGAATGAAAAAATCTTGAGGTATGTTCGTCTAATTTAAATATATCTCCGTCATACACTCGCTCTCCCTCAAAAACACAACTTGCGTAATGTAAACCATGGCTTAATACATGCAGTTTAACGTCTTGCCAATCAACAAGCTCGTTATTGTACCAAATTTTTCCTTCTCTTTTATCGTAGGGTATCATTAGATTTTATTAACAAAAAATATCTTTGTATGTATAATATGTCAATATAACTTACCAAAATGAAACAGTTACTTTACCTTAAAGATAATCAATTAAAAGAATTTATAGAGAAATTATTTGTTAGTTATCGTGAAACATTCGCAGATACTAAAAAAATTTTAGATAAACATAAACTAGGCATTGCCCATCAAAAAGTACTTCATTTAATATCTCAGTACCATGGTATTACTATTTCTGAACTATTGGGTAAACTTAAAGTCACAAAACAAAGTCTGAATAGAGTGTTAAATGATTTAATTAAAATTAATGCTCTTAAATTTAAAAAAGATACTAAGGACACACGAAAGAAACATGTTTACCTAAGCGAGCAAGGTGAGTATTTATTTAATCAAATTTTTTCTATACAAAAGAAAAGGATACACAAAGCTCTTCTAAACTCTTCATCAGATGAAGTTTTGCATTTTAATAGTGTACTTAAAAAAATAATTAATGAATAATTTCTTAGCTCATATTTTAGTTGTAGATGACGATGATGGTATAAGAAAACTTGTTAAACAGTTTTTAAATGAAAATAATTACTTGGTAACAACTGCGCAGAGTGCAGAGGAAGCTCAAAGCAAAATAAAGATTATTGAATTCGACCTAATTGTACTCGACGTTATGATGTCAGGAAAAAGCGGTTTGGAGTTTTTATTAGAAAATAAAAAAAGTATTGATACACCTGTTATACTTTTGACCGCAAGAGGAGAGTCTGATGATAGAATTAGAGGATTTGAAAGTGGTGCAGACGATTATCTTCCCAAACCGTTTGAGCCGAAGGAGCTGATACTAAGAATAAAAAGTATATTAAATAGGACAAAGACTAAAAAACCTAAACATTTGGCAGAGTTTGAAAATATTAAAATTGATTTAAATAAGCTTTTTATATTTAAAAATAATAAACAACATAAGATAAATAATACAGAAAAAATAATCCTCGAAAAAATGATAAATTCACCAGGTAAGACATTATCAAGAGAGTTGATAGGTAATCTAATTAAAATAGATAAAGAAAGATCTGTTGATGTTATTATAACAAGATTAAGAAAAAAAATTGAAGATGATCCTAAAAACCCAAAATATTTACAAACTATAAGAGGTAAAGGTTATGTTTTATGGATTGATTAAATCATTAAAAAAAATTTTACCTAAGCAATTATTTTACCGTGGACTTTTAATTGTCGCTATACCTATAATTATTTTACAAGTAACAATTTCACTTGTTTTTTTTGATAGTTTATGGATTAAGACCAATAAAGGTATGACACGAGCACTAGCCTCTGAGCTTAAAACTTTCATAGACGCCTATGATAATGAAAAAACTGACAAAGATTTTATAATTGTTCTTTATAAAGAAAATTTAGATATAAATATTAAATATAAAGAAAATTTAAAATTACCAATACATAACGACAAAAGATGGTTCAGTCCTATTGATAGAACTTTAAGACGTGAATTAAAATCTAGAAATTTAAATTACTGGTTTGATACAACTTCATATAAACAATTAGTTAATATTAAAATTTCATATGAAAATGGTTTTTTTGAATTTTTCATTCCTAGAGAAAGATTAACTAGCTCGTCCGCTCGAATTTTTGCCTTATGGATAACAGTGCCTGCTTTACTTGTTATTTCTATAGCAATGATTTTTTTGAAAAATCAAACAAGACCTATTTTAAAATTAGCAGAGGCTTCAGAAAAATTTGGAAGGGGTGAAAAAATTGAGGAATTTGTACCATCTGGTGCACTAGAAATTAGAAAAGCTGGTTTTGAATTTGAAAAAATGAGAAAAAGGATTATCAGACATTTAACACAGAGATCTGAAATGTTGTCTGGAATAAGTCATGACCTTAGAACACCACTAACTAGAATTAAATTACAACTCGCGTTAATTAAGGATAGAAAAATAGCATCGGAATTATCTGATGATGTTGATGAGATGGAAAAAATGCTAAATGAATATCTTCAATTTGCTAAAACTGGAGCAGAAGAAAAAACACAGAAATTTAATTTTCAAGTCTTAATCTCATCTCTTTTAGAAAAATATGATAATCCAGATATTACACTTGAGAGTCCTGAAAATATAGAGTTTGAAGGAAGAAAAGAACTTTTAAAAAGATGTTTTAATAATTTAATAGAAAACTCATTAAAATACGGTAGCAAATTAGCCGTAAAAATTGAAATTTTGAGAAAAAATTTTAAGGTTATAATTGATGATAATGGTCCAGGTATTCCGGAATCTGAATATGAAAATGTTTTTAAACCTTTTTACAAAATAGATAAAAGTAGACAAGACACTAAAAGTAGCGTTGGATTAGGGTTATCTATATCCTCTGACATAATTAGATCACATGGAGGAAAAATTGAGTTGAGCAAATCTATATTAGGCGGTTTAAGAGTTATCGTTTCTTTGCCTTCTTAATTTTTTTTTTATTTGATTTTGCAAGTTCAATCTCAATTTTCTCAATCCTTTTTCTAAGTATATCCAGATCCTCTTTTCCAACAATTTTCATTTTAAACAAAAATTCGTCCCTTTTTGACTTACATATATTGATTATCTCAGAATTTAAATCTTTATAGCTATTAATTCCATTCTCAATCAGTTTACCGAATTTTTTTAACAGTTCTTCTGAATTTGCCATAATATTATTTTTTTTTTGTTAATTAAGTTTATAATATTTTTTATTAATGTTTATCAATAATTTTGACCCAGTCGCCTTTAATTTTTTCATATTAGAGATTAGGTGGTACTCTCTTTCTTATATTTTTGGTATTTTATTCGGCTGGTTTTATATTAAAAAATTCTTTTTAAAAGATGTTAATTCAAAGTCACTATTTGATAATTATATTACGTATATAATTTTAGGAATTATTATTGGAGGTAGGATAGGATATGTATTATTTTATAATTTAAACTATTATTTATCTCGACCACACGAAGTATTTTTTATTTGGGAAGGTGGCATGTCGTTTCATGGTGGTGTAATTGGAGTAATAATATCCTCTCTAATATTTTCAAAAAAAAATGATTTAAATGTATTTAGATATTTAGACTTGGTCGCACTCTCAGCTCCAATAGGAATTTTTTTAGGCAGAGTATCTAATTTTATAAATTCTGAATTATATGGAAGACAAACAGATCTTCCCTGGTCAGTTAAATTTATTAAAATTGATGATTTAAGTAGGCACCCTTCTCAAATTTATGAGGCAATTTTTGAAGGACTAATATTATTTATCATTTTAAATATTTATAAAAAAAAATTGATTAATCCCGGTTTAATATCTTCACTATTTCTTATGATCTATTCTATTTTTCGGTTTTTTATTGAATATACTCGAGAGCCTGACAATCACTTAGGATTAATTATTTTCAAACTAAGCATGGGCCAAATTATTAGTCTGATTACTTTAGCCTTTGGAATATTTCTCTTCTATCTAAAAAATAAAAATGAACCAGAAAAAATTAATAACGCTTGATAGTTTTATAGATGAAGCCCTGTACCACAAGCGGACAGGTTACTATATGAAAAAATATCCTTTTGGAAAAAAGGGAGATTTCATAACAGCCCCAGGAATTTCAATTTTATTTTCTGAAATGATAACAATTTGGATAGTATTATATTGGGAAAGTTTAGGAAAACCAAAAAAATTTAATATTGTAGAATTGGGTTCAGGAGATGGCGAACTTATGTTAAATATGATCAAGACATCAAAAAATTTTCCAAATTTTTTTAAAAATTTAAACTTTTATATTTTCGAAAAAAGTAATTATTTAAAAGAAATACAGAAAAAAAAGTTGAAAGGATTTGGTTTAAATTGGATTAGTAATTTAAATAATTTAAAGAAAAATAAAACTTTATTTATAGGAAATGAGTTTTTAGATGCATTTCCAATAAAACAGTTCATCAAAAAAGATAATATTTGGTATGAAAAGTATGTGGAAAAAGTAAACAATAAATATTTATTAAGAGATATCAAAGTAAATATAAAAAAATACTCTAAAATAGTTGGTTTTAATTTTTTTAATCAAGAAAAATTTGTAGAAATATCTTTAAATCAGATAACTTTTTTAAAAAAAATTTCAGTTTTTATAAAAAAAAGAGGTGGTGGAATTTTATTTATCGACTATGGTTTTTTAAACAAAAAAATGTTTAATAGTTTGCAGTCTGTATCTAAGCATAAAAAGAGGAATTTTCTATTAAACAAAGGGAAGCAAGATATAACGCATCTTATAAACTTTAGTTTCTTAAAAAAATATTTTTATCATTGTGGACTTAATGCAATAATTACAACACAAGGAAACTTTTTAAAGAATATGGGCATAATGGAAAGAGCTGAAATTATGTCAAAAAATAAATCATTTTTAGCTAAGTCAGATATTTTCTTTAGAGTTAAAAGACTCACCGATATAAAACAAATGGGAGATCTTTTTAAAGTTATTTTCGCAACTCAAAAAAAACATGAATTTAAAAAAGGTTTTGATGTTTAAATCTAAAAAACTTAGTAATTATAATAAAAGTATAGTACACGCATTTTTTAATAGTCAAGGTGGTGTATCAACTGGAATATACAAAGGTTTAAATTGTGGCCCAGGATCTAAAGATAAAAAAATTAATATAAAAGAAAATTTGAATATAGTTAAAAAAAAAATTAAATGTAAACAAAAAAATTTAATTTTATTAAATCAAATTCATAGTAATAAAACTTATAAAATATTAAAGATAACAAATAATAAAATGTACGGGGATGGTTTTATAACTAAAAAAAATGGTATAGCTTTAGGTATATTAACAGCAGATTGTGCTCCAATCCTTTTTTACGATCCAGAAAAACAAATAATTGGTGCTGCACATGCTGGATGGAAAGGCGCTTATAAAAATATTTCAAAAAAAATACTGGATGACATGAAAACTTGGGGGTCAAATATAATTGATATAATTGCAGTCATAGGTCCGTGTATTAGATATAAAAATTATGAAGTAAAGCCAGATTTCAAGAAGAAGTTTCTGAAAAAATATGATTGTAATGGGTGTTTTGTTCAAAAAAATAGTATGATTTATTTCGATTTAAGCAAATTTATTAAAAAACAACTTAGGGAAAGTGGCATTAAAAACATAGAAATTATAAAAAAAGATACATTTACAAGAAAAAATAAATTTTACAGCGCAAGATACTCTTTAAAAAAGAAGTATAATGATTATGGTAGAAATATTTCTTTAATTATGATTAAATAAATTTCCTCAAAAATATGAAAATTCTTACTGGGAATAGTAATAAAAACCTCAGTCATAAAATATCTAAATATTTAAAAAATAAGTTGGTCAACTCAAGTATAAGAAAATTTAGTGATGGCGAAATATATATTGAGATAAATGAAAATATTAGAGGAAATAGTATATTTATAATTCAATCTGTCTCTTCACCTGCAAATGATAACCTGATGGAACTTTTGTTATGTATTGATGCATTGAAGAGATCCTCTGCAAAAAATATAACAGCTGTAATTCCATACTTTGGGTATGCAAGGCAAGATAGAAAAGTTGTTCCGAGAACCTCGATCTCTGCTAAACTAGTTTCAAACCTAATTACTAATTCTGGAGCTGACAGAGTTGTAACATTGGATTTACACTCTGGTCAAATTCAAGGTTTTTTTGATATACCTGTAGACAATTTATTTGCAACACCAATATTTGCTCGACATATTAAAAGAAAAATTAAAACAAAAAACATGATATGTGTTGCACCTGATGTAGGTGGAACAGCAAGAGCAAGAGCATTGGGTAAAATGTTAAATGTCGGATTGGCTATAGTAGATAAAAGAAGACCTGCACCAGGTAAGTCTGTTGTTATGAATGTAATTGGAAATGTAAAAGATAAAACATGTATAATTGTTGATGATATAATAGACTCAGGTGGAACTATTGTTAATGCTGCAAAAATATTAAAACAACGAGGCGCAAGAGACGTTCATGTATATGTCTCTCATGGAGTTTTGAGTGGTGACGCAGTTGAAAAAATTAGGAAGTCACAAATTAAAAATTTGGTAATTACAGATACAATAGACAATTCACAAAAAGTCAAAAAGGCTAAAAATATAGAGATATTGACAATATCTAATTTAGTTGGTGAGGCTATAAAAAGAATATCTAATTCAACATCTGTATCTGACTTATTTAATTAACTCTTGAAAAATTTCTATTCATGGGCTAAAAATCCATCTTTTATGAACTCACTAGAAGCTACAATTCGAGATACTAAAACAAAAGGTCAATTGGCTAATTTAAGAAATAACGGTAACGTACCAGCTATAATTTATGGTGGGAAAGATGAAAATCAAAAAATTTCGGTTACAAAAAAACAAATTAAAACCTTAATTGAAAAAGAAAATTTTGCCTCTGATGTAATTTTATTAAAAGTCAATGGCAAAGAATACAATGTTTTGCCAAGAGAAATTGTATTTGATACAGTCAGCGATGAACCAATTCATGTTGATTTTTTGAAAATAGTTTCCGGCTCAAAGATTAATTTAGAAATCCCAGTTAAATTTATTAACAATGATAAGTGTCCTGGACTAAAAAGAGGTGGGGTATTAAATATAGTTAGACGAAAAGTAGAGTTGCGTTGCCCAACAGAAAGTATTCCAAAAGAATTAGTAGTTGATTTAGAAGATCTTGATATCGGTTCAAGTATAAAAATATCATACATAAAGTTACCTGAAAATGTAATTCCAACTATTACTGACAGAGATTTTGTTGTTGCAACTGTTGCGGCCCCTACGGTGGTTAAAGAACCAGAAAAACCTGCTGAAGCTGACGGAGAGACAACCGAAGGAGGAGCTGAGGCAAGTGCGGATGGCGCAACAGAGGGCGGAGACGAGAAAACTAAAGAAACGTCTGACGGCGACAAAAATAAAGATGGAGATAAAAAAGAGGAAAAATCTCCAACAGATAAAAAGTAATTTTTGAAAAGCTAAATAATTTCATGTTATTATTTGTAGGATTAGGCAACCCAACCCCTGACAGTCAAAATAACCGACACAATATTGGTTTCAAAGTCATTGATGCAATTAATCAAAAGTTTGGATTATCAAAACAAAAACCAAAGTTTAAGGGATTATTAACTACAGGTAACATTGGTGATAAGAAGGTTTATGCTATAAAGCCACTAACTTTTATGAATAACTCTGGAATTTGTATTAGAGAGCTTATTGAGTATTTTAAAATGGATGCTGCAGATGTAATTGTGTTCCATGATGACCTTGATATTGATGTTGGAAAAATTAAAGCTAAGTTTGGTGGCTCAAGTGCTGGACATAATGGAATAGAGTCGATTGACAAGTTTATAGGAAAAGATTACTCGAGAGTAAGAATAGGTATAGGAAAACCTGAGTCAAAAATTTCAATTTCAGACTATGTTTTAAATGATTTCAACGACGAAGAAAAAGAGAAATTAGAAAATATTACTGAGAATATTATAACATCCTTAAATATACTTCTTGATAAAAAATTAGAGTTATTTTCAAGTACTGTGAATAACAAATAAATGGGTTTTAAGTGTGGAATTGTTGGTTTGCCTAATGTAGGTAAATCTACTTTATTTAATGCATTAACAAATTCAAGCATTGCTCAAGCTGAGAATTTTCCTTTTTGTACTATTGAACCTAATGTTGGAAATGTTCCTGTGCAGGATGATAGACTAGACAAATTATCCGAAATATCTAAATCAAAGAAAAAAATATATACATCGATTTCATTTATAGATATTGCAGGATTGGTTAAAGGAGCCTCTAAAGGTGAAGGCCTTGGTAACAAATTTTTGTCGCATATAAGAGAGGTAGATGCGATTATTCACATGATCAGATGCTTTGAATCAGACGATATTCAAAATGTTAATAAAGACGTAGATCCTATTAGAGACCTAGAAATTATAGAAACTGAAATGAAACTTGCAGACATAGAGTCTATTGAAAAAAGATTAGAAAAAAGAAATAAAAATAAAAATAGCGATTTACAAAATGAAATTTTAAAAAATACACTTGAAGGCATAAACAATAATAAAAATCTTCTAGAAATATTAAAAAAATACGATCAGAAAGAAATTAAAATGACTGGACTGCTTAGCTTAAAGCCTAAATTATATGTTTGTAATGTAGAGGAAGAAAATATAACTAATGGCAATAACCACACTAAATCTTTCATAAATACATATGGCGAAAGTAATACAATTATAATTTCAGCAGAAATTGAAAATCAAATTAATGAACTAAAAGATGACGAGAAAAATAGTTTCATGGAACTACTAAAAATCAAAAATACAGGATTAAATAAACTTATTAAAAAAGGGTATAATTTATTAGAATTAGAAACTTTTTTTACTTCAGGTCCTGAGGAAAGTAGAGCGTGGACAATTCAAAAAAATTGTATTGCTCCTGATGCAGCAGGTGTAATTCACTCTGACTTTAAAAAAGGCTTTATAAGAGCTGAAACAATATCTTTTGAAGATTTTGTTAATTTAAGTGGATGGCAAGAGTGCAGAAATAAAGGGAAAATGAGACTTGAGGGCAAGGATTATATCGTAAAAGATGGGGATATATTAAACTTTCGTTTCAATACGTGACCAAATTCTTTTCATGCTAAAGTAAACTAGTATTGTAAGTATTATTAAATAGATTATTGCTCTAAAACCAAACTTATGTCTTTCCTCTAGCTTTGGCTCTGCTGTCCAAGCTAAGAAAGTTGTAATATCTTTAGCCATCTGCTCTGGCGTGGCAGGAGTTCCATCAGCATAAGTCACAAGATCATCATAAAGTTGTGGTGGCATTTTAATTTTATTCCCATACATATACTTATTGTAGTACACACCATCATCTAATTTCATTCCCTCTGGTGGATCTTCGTATCCTAATATGACTGAATATATGTAATCTGCCCCACCCGCTCTTGCTTTAACCAAAACAGACATGTCTGGGGGATAAGCTCCTCCATTAGATAATTTAGCCTCTTGATCGTTAGCGTAAGGCATTACAAATTTATCAGATAATTTTGCTGGTCTGGTAAACATTTCACCATCATTATTTGGACCATCAGTAACTTCAAAGTTAGATGCAATTGCTTTAGCTTGCTCAATTGAGAATTCTGGGCCACCTTTTTCTGCTAAATTTCTATAAGAAACATATTTTAACGAATGACAAGATGCGCATACCTCTGTGTATACTTGATAACCCCTCTGTAAAGAAGCTCTATCAAATGTTCCAAAGAAGCTTTTAAAAGACCAATCTTGTTTTAGTAAAGGGGAATTTTCACCTGCTGAATAGGTTATATTCTGAATAGATAAAGTTAAAAATATTGTTGTAAGATAAATTTTTAATAATTTCTTCACATTTAGCCCAGGCTATTTATTTTTACTTTATCACTTTTGGCTTTGGCCATTGATGGATTTGGCATTCCACCTAACACGGGTTCCGTTATGCTTAAAGGCACATCTAATGTCCGCTCTTTTCTTCCTAATATAGGTAATATAATTAAAAAATGAATAAAATAGTAAGCGGTAGCTACCCTAGCAACTAGCAAATAGATTCCTTCAGCTGGCATAGCACCCATATAACCTAATATTAAAACATCTGCTACCAAGAACCAGTAGAACTGTTTGTAGATTGGTCTGAATAAAGCCGACCTTACTTTAGATGTATCAAGCCAAGGTAATATTACCAAAACAAAAATTGCTGCAAACATTGCAATAACACCTAAAAGCTTATCTGGTATTGACCGCAATATCGCATAAAAAGGTAACAGATACCATTCAGGCACTATATGAGCTGGAGTAACTAATGGATTTGCCTCAATATAATTATCAGAGTGACCGAGAATATTTGGAGAGAAAAAAACAAAAAAAGCAAAAATGATTAAAAATATCAGAAGAGCAAAAATATCTTTAATTACTATATATGGGTGAAAAGGAACCGTATCATTAGACGGTTTTTTAATATCGATACCAATTGGATTATTGTTTCCTGGAACGTGTAAAGCCCAAATGTGCAATATTACTAAGCCCAAAATTAAAAAAGGAAATAAATAGTGTAAACTAAAAAATCTTGTAAGAGTTGGATTATCAACTGAATATCCTCCCCACAGCCAATGTGTAATACTCTCCCCTACTAAAGGTATGGCGCTAAATAAGTTTGTTATTACAGTAGCTCCCCAAAAACTCATCTGGCCCCAAGGTAATACATATCCTAAGAAGGCTGTTGCCATCATAAGGAAATAAATTAACATCCCTATTATCCAAATTATTTCTCTTGGAGACTTATAAGAACCATAATAAAGAGCTCTAAAAATATGGATATATACTGCTAGAAAAAACATCGATGCTCCATTTGCATGAACATATCTAATCAACCAACCGTAATTTACATCTCTCATAATATGCTCTACACTTCCGAATGCTAAATCAGCATGTGCAATATAATGCATAGCAAGCACTAATCCTGTAATAATTTGTGTTATCAAACAAAAAGTTAAGATACCTCCAAATGTCCACCAATAATTTAAATTTTTCGGTGTAGGATAATCTGTTAAATGGTTTGCTAAGGTTAAAAGTGGCAACCTATCATTAAACCATTTTCCAAATTTAGAACTAGGTGTATACTCGTGTGAACTCATTTATTTATCCAATCTTAATCGTGTTACTATCTACAAAGGTATATTCAGGAATCTCTAAGTTAGTCGGGGCAGGTCCGCTTCTTATTCTTCCTGATGTATCATAGTGAGAACCATGACATGGGCAAAACCATCCTCCCTCATAGTCTCCTTTGTTTGTTAATGGCACACATCCTAGGTGTGTACAAATGCCAAGTGTTACTAACCATTCAGGTTTCTTCGCTCTATCCTCATCTTTTTCAGGATGTTTTAATTCTTTTAGGTCAACTTTTCTTGCTTCCTCAATTTCCTCTGGGGTTCTATGTTTAATAAAAACTGGTTTACCTCTCCACAATACCGTGATCGACTGACCGGGTTGAACCGAGCTAATGTCAACTTCAGTGCTTGCAAGGGCCTTAACTGATGCGTCTGGGTTCATTTGATCAATTAACGGCCATACAGCAGCTCCCACACCAACCGCTCCTGCTGCAGTTGTAGCTGTTAAGATGAAATCTCTTCTATTTGGTTTTTTTTTATCTGAATCAGACATTTATTTAATTAATTAGTTAAGTTGTTATAATATTTATATATGAGAAAAAAAGTATTTTTACATGGTAACAATGACACAGAAAGACGCGAATTATAGGCCTAAAATAGCCTTATATGAACCAGATATACCTCAAAATACAGCTGCCATTATCAGAACTTGCTCATGTTTAGGAGCAAACTTAGAAATTATAGAACCATGTGGCTTTATTTTTTCAGATAGGAGATTTCAAAGGGTGGTAATGGATTATATAAATATGGAAAAAATTAAATTTTATAAAAGCGCAAAAGAATTTTTTGATAAAAAAAAAGATCAGAGGATAATTTTAATGACTACGAAAGCAAAAAAAATATATACAGAATTTAAATTCAAAAAAGGTGATACATTATTGTTTGGTCGAGAAAGTGCTGGTGTACCTGATAAAGTACATAAGATGCTAGATTTAAAGTTAAAAATACCAATGGAAAACAAATTTAGATCTTTAAACTTATCAACATCTGTTTCAATTGTTCTTTCAGAAAATTTAAGACAAACAAAATATTTATAACATGAACCAGGAATTAAAAAAAAGATTAG
>CACJTN010000014.1 GCA_902596325.1 uncultured Pelagibacteraceae bacterium | reverse complement strand
ATGGATATGTACCTTGGTATTAATAAAAATATTAATAATTATTACGACCGTAAAATCAATTTAAATAATAAATTGAAGATCGATACAATTAAAGATGCCCCAGTATCAAAAGCCTTTGAGCTTTACATGATAAAAAATTTTTTAGATATCAAACTTAATTCCAGCAGTCAAAAAATATTAAATTATTGGGAGACAAAATTTGATAATATAATAAAAAAACATAAAAAATACTTAATCGAAAATATAAATGATCAAGAGATCTTTAATTCGAAATTTTCAGAATTAGTAAGTGAGTTAAATTTAGAAGACATTGATGATGACACGAGCCAAAATAATGAGGAGGATAAAGATAAACAACAAGATAATTCTAGAAATGATGATGAAAAAGAGAATAACAATAAAGACACATCTGATGAACAAAATTCAAGCAGTATGGAATTTGAAAGTGACGTTTCTGAATTTAGAATTGATGATCAATTGGATGTCGATGAAAATGTTGATAATTCTTCAAAAAATATATCACAAAAATTAAATATTATTAAAGATGAAAAAGAATACAAAATATATACTAATAACTTTGATGAGATAGCAAGAGCTGAAAAGTTAGAAAACAACGAAGAAATTTCAAAATTGAGAAAAAACCTAGACCAACAACTTTTGAGTTTTAAAGATCTGGTTACTAAGCTTGCAAATAAGTTACAAAGACAACTCTTGGCAAAACAAAATAGATCTTGGGAGTTCGATTTAGAGGAGGGTTTGTTGGATAGCTCTAAATTAACTAGAGTAGTTATTGATCCATATAATTCATTATCATTTAAAAAAGAAAAAGACTTAGAATTTAAAGATACCATAGTAACAATTTTAATTGATAATTCGGGATCTATGCGTGGAAGACCTATTACGATAGCAGCGTTGTGTGCAGATATTTTATCAAGAACTTTAGAAAGATGTTCTGTAAAAGTCGAAGTTTTAGGTTTTACAACGAAAAATTGGAAAGGTGGTCAAAGTCGTGAAGATTGGACAAAAAAAGGAAAAATTAAAAATCCTGGTAGGTTAAATGATTTGAGACACATTATATACAAGTCAGCTGATAACCATTGGAGGAGATCTAAAAATAATTTAGGCTTGATGTTAAAAGAGGGATTACTTAAAGAAAATATAGATGGAGAAGCAATAAATTGGGCCTACAACAGACTTCAGAAGAGAGGTGAGGAGAGAAAAATCCTAATGGTAATTTCAGATGGAGCGCCGGTTGATGATTCTACACTATCAGTTAATTCAGGAGATTATTTAGAAAAACACTTAAAAAAAATGGTAAAATTAATTGAAAGCAAGGAAGATGTTGAAATCTTAGCAATTGGCATAGGCCACGATGTTTCCAGATATTATAAAAGAGCAATAAAAATTTCAGATGTAAATGAGTTGGGAGATGTTATGATAAATCAATTAAGTACTTTATTTGAAAAAGATAGAACTTTAAATTAGATACGTTTTAAATCTTTGTTATTCCAAGCTATATTTACTTCTGCTCCGGTTCTTGTTTCTGAATTTCTAAAAATTATATTAGCTAGATTTTTTTCTAAAAGTGTTTTTCCGATAAAAATTCCTAATCCAAGCCCAGACTTAGTTGAATATTCTTTTATTTGAGATTTATTGTATGGCTCACCAATTTTATTAATGACATCTTTTGGGTATCCAGGCCCATCATCTTCGATTATTATTTCAGAAATTTCACTGTCGCTTTTGATAGTTACAAATATTTTTTTATTAGCAAATTTATTTGCATTACCAATAAAATTTCTAATACCATATATAAGCTCAATTGATTTAGTTATTTGGAATGGATTTGAGTCTTGCTCAAGGTTAACAACAAACATTTTTTTTGATATTTCCTCAAAAGATTTTATTATTTCTTTGACATAATCTGCCAAACTAAGATTTTGATTAATAAAATCATCATTTACAAGTGGATCAATTGTAAGTTTTTTCAGAATATTTTCGCATCTTTCAACTTGACTGATCAGTAGTTCGATGTCTTTTCTATGATCTAAATTTTCACCGAGTGATTTGTTCAGCTCATTAGAGATCACTTTTATAGTTGATAATGGAGTTCCAAGTGAATGTGCTGCTGCTGCTGCTTGTCCACCTAATGAAACTAGGACATGCTCTTTCGAAATTACCTCTTGAATTTTATCTAAAGCATTTTTTCTTATTCTATTTTCTTTACCAAATAAAATTGCAAAATAATTTAAAAAAATTAAAGCAATTATCAATCCTAAAGGTATTGAATAATAGTAATAATTACTTAATTTATAATCATTTAATGGAGAAGGCAACTCTTGATGGTATAATGTCAAAACTGAGATAGATAGAATTGTTACTAAAATTAATATCAGATTTGTTTTAATATTTAGGTTGGATGACGCAAAAACACTTGGAATTATTAAAAAAACAGAAAAAGGATTCAAAATTCCACCAGTTAAATATAACAGAAGACTTAATTGAAGAATATCGGCTAATAAATAATAAAATGAAATTTTGTTGGAAAGTTGGGTACTTCTATTATGGCTTATTAAAAAAATGTTACTGATAGCTCCAAATATTACAATTACATTAGATAAAATATAATTAAATTCAAATTTAAATATGAAAGCCACGATATTGATTGTCAAAAATTGACCAATTATACCGATCCATCTTAAATTTATGTATGTGCTCTTATTTAAAAAGTAATTACTTGAACTATTAACGAACTCCATTTTAGATATCTAAATCAGATGCATAAATGGCATTATCAATAATAAAGTCTTTCCTTGAACCTACGTCATTTCCCATTAATGTTTGTATTAATTCGTTATCTTTTTTAATATTTTTTGAGTAATTAACTTGTAGTAAGTTTCTTGTTTCAGGGTTTAAGGTGGTATTCCATAACTCGTCAGGATTCATTTCACCTAGACCTTTAAACCTCTGAATTGATAATTTTGATTTCTCTTCTTCTAAAAATTTGATCATGCTGCTTTGTTTTTTTTTATCATTATTATTAAATTTTGAATTCTTCAAAATATAATTTTCCAAATCTTTTTCATCTTTTAAATATATTGTCTTTGAACCTTTATTAATTTTAAACAATGGGGGTTGGGCTAGATATATATTTCCATTTTCAATTAATTGATTAAATGGGCTATTATTGAAAAAAGTTAAAAGTAAGGCTCTAATATGAGATCCATCAACATCGGCGTCGGTCATAATAATTATTTTGCCATATCTTAAATCTTTAAGATCAATTTTTTCATCATTTGGATTCAGTCCAAGCGCATTAATTAAAGTTACAATTTCATTTGAAGATATCATTTTTGAAAGTGCTTTTGTTTTTAAATCTTTCCCATTGCCATTATTCTTTTTTGGGACATTATCCATATATGTATTTAATATTTTACCCCTCAATGGTAAAACTGCTTGGTACTCTCTATTTCTTCCTTGCTTAGCGGATCCACCAGCTGAGTCTCCCTCGACAATAAATAATTCTGTGCCGTCTTGTTTTGAATTCTGACAATCAGCAAGCTTACCTGGCAAGCCAGTTAGCTCTAAAGCACCTTTTCTTCTAACATTTTCTCTAGCTTTTCTCGCAACATCTCTAGCTAATGCTGCCTGAATTACTTTTGTAAGAATTATTTTTGCAGAAGAAGGGTTTTGATCAAACCATATCGATAATTTTTCATTGATTAAAGTTTCTACTATATTTCTTACTTCTGATGAAACTAGTTTATCTTTTGTTTGAGAAGAAAATTTTGGATCAGGTATTTTAATAGATAGAACGCAAGTAAGACCTTCTTTAATGTCATCTCCGGATATAGAAACTTTATTTTTTTTTAGTAAATTATGTTCATTCGCATATTTATTTATTACTCTTGTTAATGCACTTCTAAATCCTAGTAAGTGAGTTCCACCATCTTTTTGATAAATATTATTTGTGTAAGCGTAAACATCTTCGCTATAAGATGAATTCCATTTAAGTGAACATTCAAGTTCTAGTGAATTCTTATTACTATTTACAGTTATTGGTTTTTTGAATAGGTCATTTCCATTTTTATTTTTTAACTTTTCTCTTTTTTCATCTAAAAAATCTACAAATTCAGATATTCCACCATCATATTTAAATTCCTCTGATCTAATTTTTTTGTTAATTTTATCTATTAAATTAATTTTAATTCCTTTGTTTAAAAAAGCTAGTTCCCGCAATCTTTTTTGAACAATAGAATAGTTAAACTTAATAGATGAAAAGATTTCTTTAGATGGAAAAAAAGTGATTTCAGTTCCAGAATTTTTAGATTTGTTTTTTGCTTTCAAAGGTGAAATTGCTTCACCATTTTTAAATGCAATAAAGTATACCTTTCCATCTCTTTCAATTGTAAGTTCTAATTTCTCTGATAAAGCATTTACGACTGACACACCCACGCCATGTAAACCACCAGAAACTTTATACGACTCGTGATCAAATTTTCCTCCAGCATGGAGTTGTGTCATAATTACCTCTGCTGCAGACTTTTTCTCAGTTTTATGAATATCTACAGGAATTCCTCTTCCATCATCTTTAACTGTAACTGATCCATTTGAATTTAAAATTACTTCAATTTTTTTACAGTGACCAGCAAGTGCCTCATCAATAGAATTATCTACAACCTCATAAATCATGTGATGTAAACCAGTACCATCATCTGTATCACCAATATACATGCCAGGTCTTTTTCTTACAGCCTCTAAGCCTTTTAAAACCTTTATTGAATCTGCTTGATAGTTGTTCATATTTTTATATTTGGAAACTACTAATTATATCATTAATACCTTTTTTTTAAAAAATTTTTTAAAAACAGTTAATGAAATAATTATTGAAATTCAATGTTAATTCCACCAGAAATAAATATTTTTACCCATTATTCAAAAATTCAGTTTTTAATCAAATTATCTATTGTTAAATTAAAAAATGGCGGAGAGAATGGGATTCGAACCCATGAAAGAGTTTCCCCTTTACACGCTTTCCAAGCGTGCGCCTTAAACCGCTCGGCCATCTCTCCAAAATTAGTTAATAAATTTTTTTTTAAATTTATTGTAAGCTAAAATTCTAGAATAATAATACACACATTTTGTAAACCTAAATAAAAAAAAGTTTATTATAAATTTTAGGAAATAGTTAATAACTTTTTTGCTTAGTTTATTAAACAACTGATCATGTTTTTTTACTTTAAATAAATAATAAAGTTGATCATAGGTAAAATTATACTCTCTTAAATAAATTCTCTTAAATTTGTTTTCTACCTTGCTTATTCCATGCTCATGTATGCAACTCGCATCATAAATCTGTATAATAGATTTTTTAAAACTCAGGATTCTTCTACATAAATCGTCGTCCGAGAAATATAAAAAAAAATTTTCATCGAAATAAAGATTTTTTGTTATTATATCGCTTGTCCTTAACAGCATACATGCTCCAAGAACTCTTTGTACACAAGTGTCTCCTTTAAGATCTAATACCTTTGATATTTTCTGATTTTCTATAAGTGGACCGCCATTGAAAGAAAGGTTTTTATTAAAGTCATATGAGGTAGGTGAAACTATCAAAGCATCCTTATACAGATCAATTTTTTCACACAAAATTTTCAAATTTTTTTCTGAAATTATACAATCGGGATTCATAACTAGGGAGAACTTACTTTCAGATAATCTTAATCCTTGATTGCAAGCGGCTGAATAACCGATGTTTCTCTCATTTAAAATATATTTTTCAACATTATATTTCGAGATTATTTTTTTTTTTAATTGTTTATCACCTCCATTATCAATAATAATTTTCTTTATATTTTTTAGGTTATCAAGATTTCTGCCTAAAATTTTTTCATTTTCCCCATAAAGCACAATTATTGCAGTGGTATTTTCAAGGAAATTGAAATTTTTCATTTAAGTTATTATACATAATTTAGTAATAATTGAGACTGTTTAAAATGAAAAAGATTCTGATTACAGGTTCAAATGGTTTTGTTGGTAGAAATATTCTTAATGAATTGCTATCTAAACACAAAATATATGTAACTGTGAGAAAAAAATTTTTTAGTAAGAGAAAAAAAATGGATAAAAATCTTTCTTTTATAGTTTTTAAAAATTACAGTGATTTAAATATCAAATTGAAAAAAATTAAAGTAGATTACGTAATACATTGCGCAACAAACTATTTAAAGGCACATAAATCAGATGATATCTATGATCTAATAAATACAAACATTACATTTGGTAATATAATTTTAGAAAATTTGAATAAAATGAATGTAAAAAAATTTATAAATTTTTCAACTGTTTGGCAAGATTTTGATGGTAAAGAAAATTTGCCATTTAATCTATATTCGGCAACCAAAAGGGCTTTTGAAAATATAATACGATATTATGAAAATAAATTAACTAAAATCAATTTTTATAATCTATATATTGGAGACACTTATGGATCTTATGATAACAGAAATAAAATTATAAATGTAATTAAAACAAATATTAATAATAATAAATTGATTAATATAATATCTAAAAATTTATTTCTAAATTTATTAAATGTTTTAGATATTACTATTGCTATAAAAGTTTTATTAAAAAAAAATATCAAATCTGGAAACTACAATTTAACTAACAAGAATTTTATTAAAATTTCAAAAGTACTAAATATATTAAGAAAGAAATATAATTTTAAAATTTCATTAAAATATAACTCAAATAAGGTTATCAAATATAAGATTTTAAAATTGAAAAGACTGCCTCATTGGAAACCACTAAATAGTGATACGACTGATTTAATAAAATTCTTAATTAATTAAATATGCAAAAATTTTATGATTGTATTACATTTTTTAGAGAAAATTTTATAACAAATATCCGCATGGAAATTATCGGAAATGAGGTAGACTTTTTTGTAATCTGTGAGTCTAAGTACGATCATAAAGGAAAAAAGAAAGATTTAAACTTTAAGCTCAAAAATAAGAAATTTAAAAAAAAAATTATTTACTTAGTTATCGACGAGCCTTTTAATTTTTCTAACAACCCATGGGAGAATCAGGCAGAGCAACGAGAGTATATATTTAACGGCCTTAAATTTGCAAAGCCAGATGATTATATACTTTTTTCAGACCCTGATGAAATACCAAACCCTAAAGCCCTTAAAAATTTAAAACTTCAGAACAAATACGGTATTTTTATGCAGAAATGTTTTTGCTATAAATTCAATTTGTTTAATAAGTATGAGAGCCCATGGGAGGGTACAAGAGTTTGTAAAATGAAAAACTTAAAATCAATAGATTACATGCGCCAAAAAATAAAATCTAAGAATATTTCATCATCCAAATTAAACATTTTAAAAAATAAAGATATACAGATAATCCAAAACGGAGGATGGCATTTCAATTCATTGATGAAACCTAAAGAAATCTCATTAAAACTTAAAACTTTTGCTCATGAAGAATTTTCTGGTGCAAAATTTTCAAATTTAAAGATTATAAAAAAAAATATAATCAATAAAAAAGATTTATTTAGAAGAGACTGGACATATGACGAAGTAAATTTAGATAAATCTTTTCCAAAATATATTTTAAAAAATAAAAAAAAGTTTAAAAATTGGATACTTTAATTTATGGAAAAAATAAATAAAATTAGATTTAAGTTTAATAAAATTTATTATTCGTTATTTAAAGAAAGATTTGATAAGTCTATTAATTTCGATTTTCCAGAAGGTATCAATCGCTGGGATTTAATAAGAAAAGTAATTCAAACTCATAATTTTAAATCCTACTTGGAAATTGGTTGTGATGACGATTATTCTTTTAAAAAAATAAATGTGCCAGAAAAAATTGGAGTTGATCCTTATTCGGGTGGGAATTTTAAGGGAACAAGTGATCAATTTTTCTCTCAAAATAAAAAAAAATTCGATTGTATATTTATAGATGGTCTACATGAGTACGACCAAGTTTGTAAAGATTTAGAAAATTCACTTAATTGTATAAATGAAAAAGGTATTATTTTTTTACATGATGCTTTACCTTCAAATGTTCACCAGCAAGCTGTACCAAGATATAAAGTTATTTGGAACGGTGATGTTTGGAAATCGATTGTAAATTATAGGACACGAGATGATTGCGATATTGTAACATGCAAGATCGATCATGGGGTAGCGATCGTACGAAAGATTTATAACAAAGATAGATTAAATATAAATACTAAGGATTTTAAAAGCTTAAAATTTAAAGATTTTTATAATAATTACCAAAAATATTTGAGAGTTATAGAATACAATAAAATTTTAAATTATTTAGAAAAATAGTTATAAGTATTTTTTTAAATCATCTAAATTTAGGTGCATATCACCATTTTTGTTGTTATAGATTTTGTCTAAATATATTGATTTATATTTTAATTTATTAATTTTACTTATTCTTTTGAAAAGAAAATTTTTGTTGTCCTGAGGTATGATCTCTATAACTTTAGTATTTTTTTTACAAAATGCAATATTTGTTAATCCTGCCCCGTGTGGTGCTATAACTGTGTTACAATTTTTAAATATTGATATTTGATCTTTTAGATTTAATTCAGTCAATCTAAGACATTTATATCTTTTAGACTTTAAATATTTAATTACCTCAGTATTATTTATAAGTTTACTATGATTTTGTAATGAATCACTCCTATCAATAAAAATTCTTTTATAACTCTTTTTTTTGAATTTAACTTTTTTTGATATATCGTTTCTTAAAAATTTGATAATCCAAGATGGTAGGTTACTTTGGGCGTAAAACCATGTTTTTTTAAAGTAATATGGGTGTGACACTGAAATTATTTGATCAGCCTTTACGTGTCTAAAAATATTTGGATCAATAATTTTAAATGATTTTAAACCAAGAAAACTAAATGATTGATTTTGAAATTTATTTAGTTTTGTAACATAAATATTTTTTATCTCAGAAATTAACATTTTTGATAATAACAATTTTATTTTGGGAAGAACATCTAACATCCAATGAGCGTAATTATTATGACCGCTTGCCCCTTGAGTTAAAATTAACAGACTTCCATTTATGCTCTTAATTAATTTTGGTGTACCGGTGTTAAGTGTTGCATTTTTGTTTATTTTAAGTAATCCATTTATTTGTTGAAATGATGCTTTTTTAACTAAATAGTTGCCTGAAATTATACTTACATTTTCAACATAATTTGTAAAAACCCTTCCCTGATTTAATTTATATAAATAGTAATTATATTTTGATAGATTTTCATTATTAATTTTATCTAACTTAGTAATACTTAAATTTTTAATTTTTTTATTTGTTGTAATTACTTTTCCGTAAATAATTATGAACAAGTTTTCTATAATTTTTTTATAAAATAAACTTAATTTCATTTTTAATTTAATGAGAAAGATACGATTTTGTTTCCAGTTTCGACCAAATCTGGATAACCAGTTTCAAGAGTTTTTCCACCTGTTGAATGAATAATAACATATTGCTTACCATTTACAGAATAAGTTGTTGGTGGAGCCGAACCAATAAATGGTAATTTCTTAGAATAAAGTATACTGCCATTGCTGCTATCAAAAACATAAAATTTTTTATCTAGTGTGCCAGTTGCAAATAATATATCGCCCTCTGATCCAGTAACTCCACCAAAGTTTTCGGTACCAGTGATCTGAACTCCAATTTTCGACAGTTCCTCGTACTCACCAAAAGGTACCTGCCAAATAATTTTGCCTGTGTTTAAATTAAGGGCAGTAATTGTACCCCATGGTGGCCTTGTGATTGGAAAACCTTTTTCGTCGAGTGCTCTCTGGAAAATACTTGAATAAGAGGGTATGTCACTTGAATTATCTTCAATTTGATCGATACTTGTTTCCCAAGGTATGTTGTTACTAGTAACATACATAATACCTTTCTTATGATCCACAGACGCACCCATCCATTCAGCACCACCATTAAAGTTATACTGTAGATTTTTTTTATTTATTTCATATGTGTTATAAAAACCGACTTTATGGTTTTTATATTTTTCCTTTAAAACTTCCAATTTTTCTAAATCATAGGACCATAAATCTTCATAAAAAAATTCATTTTTACCAAATGGTTCTGGTAAATCTAAAAATGGTTGGTAAGGACTAGTTTTTTCACCCCTAACTTTTGATGTAGGAACTTTTCTATATCTAAAGTCAAAAATAGGTTCTCCACTTATTCTATCAAGTATTAAAGTATTGGCTCTTTTTGTAGGTGCAAGCACAATGTCAATTTTTTTATTTTCAACATTTATAGATGATAAAATTGGTGGTGATGGTATATCGGAATTCCATATATCGTGAGATGTTTCTTGAAATCTCCAAATTACTTTTTTTTCATTTAAGTCTATAGCGATTATGCTATTTGAACTTGGATTATCTCCAGGCCTTTGAGTACCATCGAAATAGTAATGAGGATTTCCAGTTGTAAAATATAAAATACCTCTTTTATCATCAAGCGAGATACCACCCCACGGATTGTAACCATCATTGATAAATTTTTTTCCACCTACTCTGGTGTTTATGTCTTTTTTATATTTTAATTTCCATTTTTTTTTACCATTAGTTAAATCATACACCTCTACAGCGTGATCCCAAGTAACAATGATTATATTATTTTTATATATTACTGGTGTAAGTACATTTAAACCGGTTCTAATTCTTCCTTCTTTTCCAAACGTTTCTATGGGCTTTCCATCAAGAGCATTTATACATATTAGTCTTTCTCTATTAGAAAAAAATAATTTTGATGGTTCGTCATTTATATTTGAATGGTAATATAGCAAACCTCTTTTAGCAACAAAATTACCATATTGTTTCGACTTCCAAATTAAATTTCCATTAGTGCCATCAATGGCGGCTATGTATCCACCAGTGATTGGAGTATATATTATCCCATTAACTACAATAGGATTAGCTTGTATATCATTTAAAAATCCCTCATGCTCAAATGTCCAAGCGATTTTCAAATCTTTAGCATTATTTTTATTTATTTTTTTTAAGGAGGAAAATCGATTTGATGAATTATTACCATGACTTCTATACCAGCTTATTCCGGTATTTTTTAATTCTGTAATTGACTCAGTAAAATTTTTATCAGATTTTAAAATTTTAAAATTAGGTAAATTATCTCTTTTAAATTTATCTTCAATTTTCCAATAGTCTTTATGTTTATCAATATTATTGAATAAAAAATTCTCGTAAGTTGAATTTATTAGATTGTGAACTTTCTTTATAAAATTGCTATTTAGATTGTCATAGTTATAGGTTATGCTACTTTGATTCACGAAACCTGTGTCAATTTTTTTATAATCCTTCCATATCCAGACAAAAGAAATAATAATTAAAATAAGTATAATTTTTTTATACATTAAGGATTTGTTTAAATTATTCTTTATTTATTTTCAATACGCCAATAAACGCCTCTTGGGGAATTTCTACTTTACCAAACTGTTTTGATCTCGCTTTCCCTTTTTTTTGTTTATCGAGTAACTTTCTTTTTCTATCTCTTGCCCCACCACCATGAATTTTTGTCAAAACATCTTTTTTAAATCCTTTAATAGTTTCTCTAGCAATAATTTTACCTCCTATCGCAGCTTGAATTGGTATCATAAAGTTATGTCTTGGAATTAAATCTTTTAGTTTTTCGCACACATCTCTACCTATAGATTGAGCAAAATCTTTATGAACCATCATAGCAAGCGCATCAACAGGTTCTGAGTTTACTAGTATACCCATTTTAACTAAATCACCTTCTTTATGTCCAATTATTTCATAGTCAAAGCTAGCATAACCGCTTGTCATTGACTTCAACCTATCATTAAAATCAAATACTACTTCATTCAGTGGGATTTCGTAGTTTATTACGGCCCTATTTCCTGAGTAACTTAAATTTGTTTGAACTCCTCTCTTATTTTGACAAAGCTTCATTATTGAACCCAGGTATTGATCGGGAGTGATAATTGTTGCTTTAATCCAAGGTTCCTCAATCATTTTGATAAAGGTTGGGTCAGGTAAGTTAGATGGGTTCTGAAGGTTTTTAATTTCGCCATTGTTCATATATACTTTATAAACAACACCTGGTGTTGTAGTTAACAAATTTATGTCAAATTCTCTTTCAAGTCTCTCAGTCACTATTTCTAAATGTAATAAACCTAAAAAACCACATCTAAAACCTAATCCTAGTGCAGATGAAGTTTCAGCTTCATAAGTAAAACTTGCATCATTTAATTTTAATTTTGCTAGACCGTCTTTTAATTTTTGGTATTCAGAACTATCAACAGGAAACAAGCCACAAAAAACGACAGGTTTGCTAGGTTTAAAACCTGGTAACGCATCATTGATTGGGTTGTTTGCATCACAAATTGTGTCTCCAACCTTTGTATCAGAAAGCTCTTTAATACCTGTTGTGATAAAACCAATTTCTCCTGCTTTAAGATCATCAACATCCTCCGGTTTTGGAGTAAATACTCCAACCTTTTCGATTAAATATTCTTTATTATTTGACATCATTTTAATCCTCATATTTTTTTTTAGTTTACCATCGATAACTCTCACTAATATAACAACTCCTAAATAAGTATCGTACCAACTGTCAACTAATAAACATTTAAGTTTTTCATTTATTTGACCTTTTGGACTTGGTAGAATTTCAATAATTTTCTCTAGTATTTCATCAACTCCTTCTCCAGTTTTGCCAGAGCAAGGAACAGAATTTTTAGTATCAATTCCAATTACATCCTCTATTTGCTTATTTGATCTATCTAAATCTGATGCAGGTAAATCAATTTTATTTAATATAGGTATAATTTCATGATTAGAATCTAAGGCTTGATATACATTTGCTAATGTTTGTGCCTCTACTCCTTGTGTGCTGTCTACTATTAATATTGATCCTTCACAAGCATATAAAGATCTACTGACTTCATAACTGAAATCAACATGCCCTGGGGTATCAATAATATTTAAAATATATTCTTTACCAGATTTTGACTTGTAATTTAATTTGACTGTCTGAGCCTTGATTGTAATTCCTCTTTCTCTCTCAATATCCATAGAATCGAGAACCTGTGCTTTCATTTCTCTATCTGTTAGGCCGCCACACTTATGAATAATACGATCAGCTATCGTTGATTTTCCATGATCAATATGTGCTATTATTGCAAAATTTCTAATATTTTCAATTGATGACATTTTAAGATCTTAGTTGCGCGCCAGTGTGCTCTTCAACTGATTTGATAATTCTATTCGATATATCTTTCAATTCATTATCATTTAAAGTTTTTACATCTGATTGAATGGTTACCTTTAAAGCAATTGATTTTTTATCAGAGGGAATGTTTTCTCCTTCATAGACATCAAATATATTGATTTTTTTAATCATTGATGTATCTGTATTTTTAATTGCATCAACTAGTTGTTGAGCATTTATGTTTTTACTAATTAAGAAAGCAAAATCTCTTTCTGACTTTTGAAAATCTGATAACACCAGGCTTTTATTTATTTTTTTATTACTTTGTTTAAACTGAACTAGATTATCTAAAAAAATTTCAAAACCAAACGTTTCGTTAATTATTTTAGGATGTATCTGGCCAAAATATGCCAGTAAACTTTTTTCATTTTTTGATGAAATGGTACCTGAGATACCAGGATGATAATAGGAAGGCGAAATATCTTCTATTAGCATTTCATCTCTTTCTAATCCTAGCTCTATAAGTGATTGGATAAGATCTTTTTTAATATCAAATACATTAATATTTTTTTCTCCGAAATTGTTCTGATCGTCATATTGTTTTTTTCTAACACCACATATAACTGTAATCTGATCTCCAGGTTTTTTACCCGTAAATACTGGACCAATCTCAAACAAAGATTGATCAGTGAAACCTCTGTTTAAATTTTTTTCCATATAGTAAATTAAGTTTGGATACAAAGAATTTCTAAGTACACTTAACTCCGAGCTTATAGGATTAATAATTTTTATAGTTTCCGAACCTTCTTTAAACTTATCGTTTGTTTTATCATCACTAAAAGACCATGTTATAGTTTCATAGTAACCTTTTGAGGCTACCGATCTTTGAGCTAAATGGAAATGTTTTTGATAAAAGTTTAGTGTTGGCTTTATTCTAATTTTTTCAGGCTCTATAGAGTTAATATTGTCAAAACCTAAAATTCTAATAACTTCCTCGACTAAATCAATCTCGCCAAATATATCCGGTCTCCATGTAGGTACCTTTATTTCAATTAATTTATTTTTCTTTTTTGTTTCAAAACCTAATCTAGTTAATATCTTAATTATATCTTTATCATTAATTTTTATACCAATTGTTTTTGATACTAAATTTGATTTAAATTTTATTATTTTTTTTCTAAATTTTTGTGTTTCTTGAATGTCAAAATTTGAAACTTCTCCACCACATATTTCAGTTATTAATTTAGCAGCCATTTCTAGACCTTCTTTAACTGACTGAGGGTCAATTCCTCTTTCAAATCTAAATTTCGCATCGCTGTTAATTTCTAACTCTTTTGATGTTTTTCTTGTAATACTTGGGTCAAAATATGCTGACTCTATTAAAATATTTTTAGTGTCTAATTCTGTTCCTGATCTTACACCCCCAATTATTCCACCCAAACCAAGAGCTCCCTCATCATCTGAAATTACACACATATTCTCTTTTAAGGTATATGTTTTGTTATCAAGTGCCTTAAGTATTTCACCTTTTTTCGAATTTCTTACAGTAATTGAATTTTTTATTTTATCTAAATCATATGCATGAAGAGGTCTATTTAAGTCAAACATTACATAATTTGTAATATCAACAACTGCAGATATTGGTCTTAAACCTAATGCCAAAATTCTTTCTTTTAACCAGCTCGGACTTTCTTTATTAGATATATTTTTAATAAGGCAACTTCCAAATATTGAACATGCTTGATTTTTATTTTTTTCTATTTTTATCTTTAAGTTGTGCTTTGACTTTTTGTTAAATTTAATTTTCTTAATTTCTTTTAGATTACCGTATCCACATGCATAAAGATCCCTAGCTATTCCTCTTACCCCCAAACAATCTGGTCTATTTGGTGTGACAGATAATTCTATTACATTATTATCATTTTTATTTTTAAAATATGTTTCTCCAATACTGCCAGAATATTTTTGACTTAGTGCAATAATACCCTCTGACTCGTTGGATAATTTCAATTCAGCTTCAGAACAAAGCATACCATAAGAAGTTTCTCCCCTTATTTTTGAAACTTCCAATTTCATTCCATTTTTTGGTATTGTTGAGCCTGGTGGAGCATAAATAGTTAATAATCCATCTTGGGCATTTGGTGCTCCGCAAACAACTTTTATAGTTTCTTTTGTACCTATATCAACATCACATAATTTTAGTCTATCGGCATTAGGATGTTTGTTTGCTTTAATAATTTTTGCTACTATAAAATCACTTAATTCGTTTTTTACTGGCTCAACTTTTTCGACCTCTAAGCCAATTCCGTTAAGTTTTTCAATAATTTGTTTCTCGCTTTTACTAGTACTTAAATGATCACTCAACCAATCTTTGGTAAATTTCATCTACTTAGTCCTCTATAATTAGTTGGAACATCTAATGGATCAAAGCCATAATGATTTAACCATCTATAATCACATTCAAAAAAAGATCTCAAATCATTAATCCCATATTTTAACATAGCCAATCTGTCTATACCTATGCCAAAAGCGAAACCTTGGAATTTATTTGGATCTAGTTTACAGTTTTTTAAAACATTTGGATGGACCATTCCACAACCTAAAATTTCAAGCCACTTATCTCCCTCGCCAATTATAATTTTATTATTTTCAATTCTATAACCTATATCTACTTCTGCTGATGGTTCAGTAAAAGGAAAATGGCTAGGACGAAATCTCATTTTAATTTTTTCTACTTCAAAAAATTCTTTAATAAAATAATTGAGACAACCTTTTAAATGACCCATATTTATATCTTTATCTATGTGAAGACCCTCTAATTGATGAAACATAGGAGTGTGGGTTTGGTCACTATCACTTCTATATGTTCTACCTGGAGCAATTATTTTAAACGGTGGACTTCCTTTTAACATTGTACGTACTTGAACTGGAGAAGTATGAGTTCTCAACAAAGTTTTCATATCTTGGTCTAAATAAAAAGTATCATGCATATCTTTTGCTGGATGATTTTCGGGTGTATTTAGCGCTGTAAAATTATTATATTCATTCTCTACATCTGGTCCCTCTTCGACGGAAAATCCTATTTCTGAAAAAATACAAGATATTTCATCAATTACTTGAGAAACTGGATGAACTTTTCCAATTTTGAAATCTTTTTCAGGTAAGGTTATATCAATTTTTTCCTTATTAACTTTTTCAATAATTTCTTTATCTAAAATTTCTGTTGATTTTTTTGAAAAAAATTCTGTTAACTCTTTTTTTGAACTGTTTATACTAGCTGCAAAATTTTTTCTCTCATCTGGAGATAATGATCCTAGTTTTTTGAATTCTAAATTTATTATTCCGTTTTTGCCAAATATTTCAGAATTTATTTTATTTAACTCAGGTAAATTTTTTACTACCTTTATTTTTTCCTTAAATTCAAGTATTTTTTTTTCAAATTCAGACATCTAGACAGATTATTTCTTAAACAAATAAAAACAATAGACAATGATTGTTAATTAAGAGCTGCTTGAGCTTTTTTTACAATAGTTTTGAATGCCTCTGGGTTATCATATGCAATTTCTGCAAGAATTTTTCTATCAATTTTAATACCTGATTTGTTTAATCCATTAATAAATTTAGAATATGTCAAACCTTCTTGTCTTACTCCGGCGTTAATTCTCTGTATCCAAAGAGATTTAAATTCTCTTTTTTTATTTCTTCTGTCCCTATAAGCATATTGCATTGCTTTTTCCATCGCTTGTCTAGCGACTCTTATAGTATTTTTCCTTCGGCCCCACTGACCTTTAACAGCTTTTAAAACTTTTTTGTGTTTAGCTCTACTTGTTACACCACGCTTTACTCTAGACATATTAACCTCTTAAACTGTATGGCATATAAGATTTTACAATCTTTCCATCTTGCTTTGACATTACAGTTGTTCCTCTTTGTTTTCTTATTTGCGAATTGGTTCTTTTAATCATACCATGTCTTTTACCAGCTTGAGCCATTATTACTTTTCCTCTTGCTGAAATTTTAAACCTTTTTTTTGCTGAACTTTTTGTTTTTAGTTTTGGCATAGTGGTGGGGTTATACTAATATAAATATTATATTACAATAGATATTATAGCCTATAAAGGCTGGATTACCATGATCATTTGTTTACCATCAAATTTTGGTTGCAACTCTACTTTACCAATTGTCTCCATATCGATCTTAATTTTTTCCATTAGATCATTCCCTAACTTGGTATGTTGCATTTCTCTTCCTTTGAATCTTATAGTAAA
>CACJTN010000013.1 GCA_902596325.1 uncultured Pelagibacteraceae bacterium | reverse complement strand
TTTCACATTTGCCAAACTATATAAAAAATAACGAAATTAAATATAAAAAATGGATACAAGAATGAAAGGTTATTGGATAGCAACATATAAACAAATTGATAATTTAGAAAAACTTAAGGAGTATGCTGAAAAAGCGACACCAATCATTAAGGAGTTTGGGGGTAAACCGATAATTAGAGGTGGAAAATATCATATAATTGATGGAGATGAGTTTATAAGAACTGTTGTATGGGAATTTCCAAGCTTTAATAAAGCACTAGAGTGTCATAACTCTGCAGATTATCAAGAAAAGTGGAATATTGTTAAAGAAACCTGCAAAAGAAATTTACAAATTGTTGAGGGATTCAATACTGAATAGGTTCATCATCAATAGATCTCCATAAATACCATGTAGCAACTGAACAATACGGAGAATATATTTTGGATAATTTTTTCACAAAACTCATTGGTGGAAGATATTTTTTATTATAATTATTAGAAATAGCTCTCAACAAACCTATATCCTGTACAGGCCAAATATTTGATCTATTAAATGTGAATAATAAAATCATTTCTGCTGACCATCTTCCTATCTGTCTTAAAGTTGATAAATATTCTATTGCTTCTTCATCATTCATTTTTTTTATTAAACTAGGATCAAAAGATTTATTAATAAATTTTATTGAAAGTTCCTTTATTCCTTTAGCTTTTTGTTTACTTAACCCACATTTTTTTAATTTAGTAATACCTAGTTTTTTAACACTTTGTGGTGTTATCTTGCCTTTGCAAGCAGTATTAAATTTTTTATAAACCGAATTAGCGGCAGCTACACTTATTTGTTGTCCTATAATACTTTTACAAAGAGAATAAAATACATCCTTGCGTGTACTTAAGGTAGTATCATCGTATCTTTTAATTAAATTTTTCATCACCTTATCTTTACTTGACAAATAATTTTTTGCTTTTTTCCAGTAATGAGGAGGCTTAGTCATGTCTTTGAACTGATACCTGTTTCTTTAATTGAATTTCTCTTCTAAAAATTATTATTGACGACAATATCACTAAAATAGCTCCAGATAATGTTTTCAAAGTAGGTACTTCATCCCAAATAAAGTAACCAAAGATAATTGCAAAAACAAGTGCCAAATACTTTAAAGGTGTAACTAAAGACACCTCCGAAAATTTATATGATTGACTTAACCATAAATTTGCGACCCCACCAAATACCCCTAAAAGAGATAATATAATTAAATCATTCAAACTAGGCATAATCCATCCACTAGGAATAGTGATTAGACTTATAATAGTTATAGCAATAGAAAAATAAAGTGAGATTAACCAAACTGGTTCTGTTTTAGATAATTGTCTTATTGAAATTGCCACATATGCCATTCCTAGACAAAAAATAATTGGGTAAATATAAAATATATTGAGTTCGGTGAATCCCGGTTCGGCTATAATTACAATACCTATAAATCCAATTAACACTGCAAGCCATCTATAAATTCCAACTTTCTCACTTAAAAAGAAAATTGAAAAAATGGTTGTGAATATAGGTGCTGCGAAAGATATACTCACAACAGTTGCTAAAGGTAAATTTCTTAATGCCGTAAATATCGATAGCAAAGCTATAAGACCAAAGAAACATCTCAAAAAATGTAGTCCAGCTCTTTTTGTATAATAAAAATTCTTTATTCTTTCTCTTGGTATTATCAAGAAATATATAACTGCGCCTACAAAACCCCTAAAAAAAAGGACTTGTCCTAAAGGATATTCATTTGACCATTTAACGACTAGATCCATTAAAGAAAAGGCACAAACAGACATAAACATGTACAAAAAGCCTAATTGATTTTTGGAGAGCATGTAATTAACTTAAGACAATTATAAATTTATATCAATGGAAATAGCAATACTTGCAGCTGGTTGTTTTTGGGGACCTGAAATTAAATTCAGTAAACTAAATGGTGTATTAAAAACTGAAGTTGGATATTGTGGAGGAATTAATTCCAAAACAACATACAAAGAAGTTTGTACAGGTAAAACAAATCATGCTGAAGTTGTTAAAATCGAGTTTGATAATAAAGTGATTTCTTACGAACAAATATTAGATTTTTTTTTTGAAATACACGACCCTACGACACTGAATCAACAAGGTTACGACATTGGAACTCAATACAGAAGTGAAATTTTTTATACATCTGAAAACCAAAAACAGACTGCTGAAAAAGTTTTAAATAAAACTAATAATAAATTTAATGGAAAAATAGTAACTAATATTTCTGAGAGTAAAAATTATTGTAAAGCTGAAGATTATCATCAAAAATATTTAGAAAAATAAATTAAATGTCTTTAGTATCAACAGAATGGTTGTTCGAAAATAAAGATAAAGTAAAAATTATTGATAGTTCATGGCATCTACCGAGTGAAAATAGAAATAGTTTAAAAGAGTATAGTTCGCAACATATACCCAATGCTATTTATTTTGATATAGATAAAAATTCGGACCTGGACTCTAATTTACCTCACATGCTTCCAAATAAAGATATGTGGGAAAAAATAATGTCGTCAAATGGAATATCAAACAATGATAAAATTGTGGTTTACGATAATTCAAAAGTCCTTAGTTCCTGTAGGCTTTGGTATATGCTTCTTTATTTTGGCCATAGTAAAAAATTAGTAAGTGTATTGGATGGTGGGTTAGAAAAATGGAAGAAAAATAATTTTCCAATTACCGAGGATCATACTAAATTAAAAATGACAAACTATAAGGCATATGAAAATAAATTTATGGTTAAGAATTTAGATGAAATAGATAAAAATATAGAAAACAAAGTATTTAGTTTAGTAGATGCTCGTAGTAAGGACAGGTTTGAAGGCAAGACAAAGGAGCCACGAGAAGGAGTTAGGAGTGGTTCAATTAAAAATTCAATTTGCATACCATTTAATAATGTAATTAAAGATGACAAAACATTTAAAGATAAAGAGGAATTGAAAGTTATATTTAATAATATTATTAGGGACATTGATAATAATAATGTGGTCTTTTCCTGCGGTTCAGGTATTACCTCATGCGTTTTAGCACTTGCATATTCTCTAATTAATAATAATTATAATCCAACAATATATGACGGCTCTTGGGCTGAATATGGGAAGATATTTAAATGAAAAGATCAACTAAAATCACAACAATAATTATTATTTTTTTCTTGATCATTGCATCAGTCATTATTGGTAGGACTATGATTGGTAATCATTTTAAAAAAAAGTTTAGCAAAAGACCACCCCCATCAATAATTGTATCTGAGGTTATAAAAAATGAATTTTCAGACAATATTGAAAGTTTTGGTACTGCTATCTCAAAAAAAAACAAAACTTTTAGAATTGAAAAAAGTAATCTTATCTCAGATTTAAATCTAAAAGAATTTGTGAAAAAGGGTGAGGTAATTGTAAAATTAAAAAGTGAAAATATTATAGCACCTTTTAGTGGTGTATTAGGTGTGAGAGGTATTACCGAAGATGTGCTTGGGTCAGAAAATTCTATAATAGTAACGTTAGATGATAGTTCCGAAATATATGTAGATCTGAAAATACCTGAAAACTTTGCAACTGTTATTAAAAAAGATTTGTCTGTATTAGCAAAGTTTTCTGGCATTAAAGACAAAATCTATAAAGGAAAAATTGACGGTGTTGCAAGCAGGATAAATGCTGAAACAAGAAGTATATTAACTAGAGTTAAAATAGATAATCCAGATTATGAACTCATTCCAGGTTCATTATTAGAAATAACATTAAGCACTAATAAAAGAGACTCTTTAAGTATTCCAGACACAAGTATAATCCTAGAGGGTAATAAAGCTTACGTATATAAAGTTTCTAAAGACAACATCGCAAATAGATCTGAAATTCAAATTGGACTTAGAAACGATGGCAAAGTAGAAGTTACTTCTGGGTTGAATGAAGGTGATATTATTGTTGCTGAGGGTTTAAAAAAAGTCAGACCTAACGGAAAAATTAAACCATTAAATAAATAATGTTAATAACAGAATTAAGTATTAAACGACCAGCATTTTCATGGGTATTATCTTTAATATTGGTGTTGTTTGGGTCATTTGTTTTTTGGAAACTACCTGTTAGAGAATTGCCATCTGGATTGCAGCCACCAGTCGTTCAAGTAAATGTTGAATATTCATCTGCATCATCGCAAATAGTAGATGAAGAAGTAACTCAAGTTCTTGAAGAAGTCATAGGAGGTGCTGAAGGAATTAAAAATATAGATTCATCATCTGAAAATGGAAAAAGTAAAATAAACATCGAATTTGATACAGATGTAGATTTAGATGACGCAGCTAATGATATAAGAGAAAGAGTGGCCAGAGTTGTTGAGAGACTTCCATCGGAGTCTGATCCTCCAAGAATTTTAAAACAGGCTGCTGGTTTTACCACAACCATGTGGTTATCTTTGTCTTCACCAACTTGGAGCGACTTAGAATTAGGAGATTATGTTGAAAGGTATTTAATTGATCAATTTTCAAGTATAAAAAATGTTGGACGAATAAGAACTGGAGGTTTAAGAGAACTAAGTGTTAGAGTTTGGATAGATCCCATAAAATTAGCAGCATATAATTTAACTACTCACGAAGTCGAATTAGCTCTTAATAAGGAAAACGTCAGATTACCTGCGGGATCTCTTGAGGCAGATAATAAAGATTTAACACTTAATATTGATAAATCATATAACGATTTAGAAAAACTAAAACAACTTCCAATTAAAAAAATTAAAAATAATGTTGTTAAATTGTCAGATGTAGCCGAAATAGAATTTGGACCAGTATCTGAAAAAGCATTTTTTAGATCACAAAGTAAGAATGCATTAAACTATAATTCTGTTGGTATAGGAATTTATGCTCGTAGTGGTGCATCTACAGTTGAACTATCAAATGATGTTAAAGATAAGATTAGAAAAATTAAGCCTAATTTACCGGCTGGATTAAACTTAGAAGTAGCCTTTAATAGAGCCACATATATAAGTGTTGCAATTAATGAAGTGTACAAAACTTTGTTTATTGCATTTATTTTAGTAGTAATAATCATCTATTTATTTTTAGGAAACTTAAAAGCTGTTATAGTTCCCGCAATTGCGCTGCCAGTAAGTCTTATAGCAACCTTTTTAGGTATATATATATTTGATTTATCAATTAATATTTTTGTACTCTTAAGTTTTATTTTAGCGATCGGTATAATAACAGATGACTCGGTTATAATGACCGATGCTATCTATCGAAGAATTGAACAAGGAGAAACACCGCTAGTTGCAGCATTTAAAGGATCGAAACAGATAACTTTTGCAATAATAGCTACTACATTAATATTGGTAGCGGTATTCTTACCACTCATCTTCATAGAGGGAATAGCTGGCACATTATTTAAAGAGACTGCAATTGCTTTATCATTTGCCATCGTAGTCTCGTCTTTAGTCGCATTAACACTATCACCAATGTTAGGAAGTAAATTTTTGGACAACAAAAAAAAATCAAATATTATAGTTAAAAACTTTAATAAATTTTTTATTGGTTTTTCAAACTTTTATAAAGATACTCTTCAATTCTGGTTGTATCGTAAAAATATAATAATTGGATTTATATTTTTTATTATTATTGGATCTGCACTCTTATATAATTTTACCAAAAAAGAATTATTGCCACTAGAAGACAGAGGAGCCTATCTTGTAATTGGATTCACAGATGAAGGAAGCTCTTTTGATTACACTCAACAAAGGGCTGAGGATGTAGAAAGAAGACTAATACCTCTTTTGAAAGATGACAATAGTCCTTATAAAAAATTTTTAATGATCGTGCCCGGTTTTGGAGCTGATAATAGTTTTTTAATAATATCTTTATTAGACAATTGGAAAAATAGATCAGAAAATTCACAAAATATAATGAGGAAAGCAATTGGAAAAATTGTAACTGTTCCTCAAACACTAGCTTTTCCAATTTCTCCACAATCTATAAGAACGTCTAATTATAACAAACCTGTTCAAATGGTAATTTATGGAAATACTTACGAAGATCTTGAAGAAACACAAAAAAAAGTAATAAGAGCAATGAGAGAAAACCCAAATTTATCAAGAATAGAATCGGATTATACAAGAAATAGACCTGAGATAAAATTATTGATAAATAAAACAAAAGCCAAAGATCTTGGTATTTCAATTAAAACTATTGGTGAAACCTTAGAAACACTTTATGGAGGTAAAATAGTTACTAAATTTAATAAATTAGGCAAGGAATATCCAATAATTTTACAGCAGTATAAAGATGATAGGAAGAATCAACAGGGTTTAAGTAAAATTTTTGTAAGGTCAGAAAATTCTGGTGAACTTATTTCTCTTGCAAACTTAGTTGAGTATAAGGAAGAAGGTTCTGCTAATAAATTGTCGAGATATAATAGACAAAGAGCAGTGACCATTTCTGCAGATTTGAGTGAAAATTACACTTTAAATAAAGCAATTAAATTTTTAGAAAATACTATGTCTGTAGTTGCATCAGATAAACAAATTACATGGAAAGGAAAGTCTGAGGAACTCAAAGAGACAAGTAATGAATTATATATTATTTTTGCTTTAGCTTTGTTGACAGCTTATTTAGTGATGTCTGCAACATTCAATTCTTTCATTCATCCTTTTATCATAATACTTACGGTGCCATTAGCTGTTTTTGGAGGATTAGTTTTTATACTTTTCCTTAATAGCTCGATTAACGTATTTTCGCAGATAGCTTTAATAATATTAATTGGTATATCTACTAAAAACAGTATCTTAATAGTTGATTACACTAATCAATTACGCGTAGCAGGGAAAAACATTGAGATCGCTTTAAAGGAAGCATGTTATTTAAGGTTCAGACCAATTATTATGACATCATTAAGCACAATGATTGCAATGATACCTTTAATTATAGGCAATATAGGACCTGGTGCTGGCGAAGGATCAAGATTAGCGGTTGGTTGTACAATACTTGGGGGCATGTTAATTTCCACATTTTTTACACTTTATGTAACCCCAGCAATGTATTTGGCTCTTGCAAAAAATACAAAAAGAATAGATGCAATTGATATTGAGTTGAAGAAACAACTTCGTTAAAAAATAATATATTTTTTTGTTGTTAAAGAGCTTTTACAATCGTTTAACTGTTTTTTATATTTTTTTGATTGTTTCTCTACTCTTTTCGCAAGTCCAATAACTTTCTGTTTATTTTTATAGTTTTTGTATGCTCCCCAACCTTCATGGTATGCAATATACTGCCTGAAAGCATCCTTTTTAGAAATTTTTAATATTTTTTCGGTTTTATTTGTGTACCAACCAATAAAATCAACACTATCTTTAAATCTAGATCTTAATGCATATTTATTTCCAGTTTCTTCTTTGTACTGTTTCCAAGTTCCTTTCACAGCTTGCGAGTATCCAAAAGAGGAGGAGGGTCTTTTATATGGAATTACTTTAAACAATTTATATCTTTCAGGTTTTGCGAGCCAATCGAAATCTGACTCCATTTTAATAATGGCTAATTGTAAATAAATTGGGGTTCCCCATTTCAATTCAGTTTTTTTAGCATGTTTATACCAAAGATATCTCTCTGAAAATATTGAGCATCCGTCAGCTGTATTTTTTGGTATAGATGAACAAGCCGAAATAAAAATTAATAAAAAATACAGTACATACCTTTTTAATAAAATCACTAACACATTTATATTTTATTTATTCATTTTTCTCCATGACCATGGATAATCAAATTTCATTGTCCATAGCCCTAATTTTTTTTCTTTAGCAAAATTTTGATCACTTTGATATTTACCTTTAGAATATTTGGCATAATCAAAAGCATATCCATTTCTAACCATATATGAGGATATGCTCTCTTTTTCTATAAAACATTCTGCAATGATTCTGTTGTATCTGTCTTTATTCTCTGGAATGCAAACAATAAATTGGTTTTTGACTTTATCTTTAAGTGCTTTTTTTGACATATCGCCACAGAAAATTTTTTCACCGCTTTCAATAGAATTACAAGTTTGTGATTTACCTTTAAAATAACTCTCAGGTGCATCAATACCACTAAAACGAATTTTAAAATTATTTATTAAAATTGTATCACCATCAATTACTTTTGCTATTCCTAAAATTTTATCGTTACTAAAGCTTTCTGACGATAAAAGAATTAACAATATAAAAATTTTACATAAAGTCTGACTTAGCTTTTTCATTAAGCTCTTTCATTTTCGATCTGATTTCATTATCATTTATATTTTTATCTATTAGGTCAGATTTTATTTTTCTAAAAACATCTTCATCACCGGCCTCAGCAAAATCTGCTTTTATTACATCTTGAATATACTGCTTTTTTTGATCTTCATTAAATTCGAGAACATCTGAAACCCATTCACCAATATATTTATTTTTCCTTGCATTAATTTTAAATTGCAATTCTTCATCATGAGCAAATTTTTTTTCAAAACTTTTTTTTCTATCTTCAAATGTGTTCATTTTTTTTCCTAAATTTATATAATGTATTTATAATAAAAGGTATTATAACACCTAATATATTACCAAATAAGTCAGAGAATTGAAACGATCTATTTGGAATTATTAGATGACAAACTTCAAGAAATATTGAAATGAAAATTAAGTAAGAAAATAATAATAAATTTTTTTTAATTGATAAAAGACCAAGCAAACTAAGTATAATAAAAACATACAAATGATTAGAGGAAATTGAAAAAAAATCAGAAGTTATTTGTGGTTGACGACTTAAATCTTTATAAACTACAAACCCCAAGATACTTCCTGGATAAATGTATAAAATGATTAATAATAAATTGTAAAAATGAAATAAAATCTTTAACATTTAGTATATTTAATTATAAATAAAAATTTACAATGAGTCATTTAATATTAGTTAGACATGGTCAGAGTTTGTGGAATCTTGAAAATCGATTTACAGGATGGGTAGATGTGGAATTATCAAAAAAAGGTGAGGAAGAGGCTATTAAGGCAGGAAATCTTATTAAAGATTTGGATATAGCTATAGATGGTATTTTTACATCATATTTAACAAGAGCAATTAAGACTTTAGAATTAATAATGAAAGTTAATAAGTTTAAAAATTTACCATTCACAAAAGCATGGGAGTTAAATGAAAGACATTATGGTGCTCTAACAGGTTTAAATAAAGACGAAATGAAAAAAAAATTAAGTGAGAATAAAGTGCATGAATTGAGAAGATCATGGGATAAGCCACCAGATAAACTTGATTCTAGTAGTATTTATCACCCGAATAATATTGATATTTATAAAAATATTCCTAAAGATAAGATACCAAACACAGAGTCGTTAAGAGATACATATGAGAGAGTAGTGCCGTATTATAAAAAAAATATTAACAATATAAACAAAAATATTTTAATATCTGCTCACGGAAATTCTATCAGAGCACTTTGCAAATATTTATTTGATTTAAGCAATGACAATGTTTCTAAATTAGAAATTCCAACTGGCAACCCACTATTGTTGGAAATAGAAAATGATAAGGCTAAAAGCGGAAAATATTTGGACTCGGGAAGAGCTAAAGATTTAATTATTTTTTAATAATTTTTTGTAAATTTCAATATCAGTTAAGTGGACAAATTCTTGGTCACTCTCAAAACCAAAAAGATCGGAATTTTTTATCTTGTTATTCCAAACTTTATTCATAGAAAATTTTTTACTTTTTATACTGCTCAAAATAGCTTTATTAATAATTTGGCACCCTGTGTAAATATAGTTACATTTTTTGTTTTTAGACAGCATATGATTGTTCATGGAAAAATCGCCGTCAAATCTAGTATCATAGCTTTTTGATTTATGTGCAACCATTAGTAAATTGTTTAAATTTTTAAGTTTATAATATTCAATCATTTCTAAAATTATTTTTTTATAACCTAAGTTCCAAATTGTATCAGGATTTAAAACCAAAAAATTTTCATCTGTTGACGTTTTCATTATGTTTTTAATACCCCCACCTGTATCAAGTATCTCGTCACCATCTTTGATAATTTCAATCTTGCCATAATTTTCAAGTTTATTAACAAAATCCTCAATTTGTTCCGCAAAATAATAAGTATTTAATTTAATTTTTTTAATTCCTAAGTTTGCTACTAGTTCGATAGTATTTAATAATAATGATTTATTTTTGATTTTAATTAATGGCTTTGGCACTTCTAATGTTATGGGATGCAATCTCTTTCCATAGCCTGCACAAAGAATTATAGCTGTTTCAATTTTCATTTTTTTTAAATTTTTTGAAAGTAAATACTTAAAAAATTATTCAATTCTTCAAATCTAGCGTTATGTTTTCTTCTTTCATCTATCATTTTCCAAGCATAGGGTATCAGTTTCAAATATTTGTGTTTTTTATCCCTTTTTGAAAGTCTTGTAAAAATTCCTATAATTTTTAAGTTTCTTAGAACTGACAATATCTCAAAATCATTCCTTAATTTCTCTGGGTTTATTTTATTTTGTTTTGAAATAAACTTTTTGTAAATCTTTTCTCTATTTTTTAATTTTATTTTAATTCTTACGTCATCGATTAGAGATGCCAGATCATAAGCTTCATTTCCGAAAACAGCGTCTTGACTGTCTATTAAATAAATTTTATTTTTTTTTATCATTATATTTGAAATGTGAAAATCTCTATGAACAAAAACTTTTTTTTTTAACTTTAAACTTAATATTAGTTTTTTGATAATTTTAATATATAATTTCTTTGATAAAGATAATTTTTTTTTAATTATTTTTGGCATGTACCATTCTGAAAATAATTTTGCTTCCCTAAGTAACTCATTGTTTGAATAGTTTTTTATGGTGTAATTAGTTTTTAAAAAAGTGTTAATAGTTCTTTTTCTCACTAATTTAAGTTTTTTTAAAATTTCAAATAATTTAATATAATTATCAATCTTGTAATTTTTAAATTTTTTTAGTCCTGTATTATCCCCAAGATCTTCTATTACAATAAAGTTTTTTTTGTATTTTTCAGAAATTAATCGGGGTGTTAAGATTTTGTTATTATTCAGTAATTCATTTATAGCCGCGTATATTAATAAATTTTTTCTTTTTTCTTTTTTTGCATAAACAATAATCGAATTATTTTTTTTATCTCTATAAAACTTCCTATGAGAGGCATCACCAGATAGTTCTACAATATTTTTAAAATTCATTAATTATATTTTTTTTGTTTGTGGAAATTGTTATCGACCTTTTATCAAAATCATTTTCATATCTTAAATTAAGACTGATAAAATCTTTCAAATTTTTGGAAATTATTTCGGGCCATTCAATTAATGTGATATTATTTTTCAAATCTTCATATATTCCAAGATTATCTATTTCTCTAATATCCTTTAATCTATATAAATCATAATGATGAATATTTATGTTGTTAATTTTATACTCATTTAAGATATTGAAAGTCGGACTTGAAACCTCTGTAGTATTCTCTTGAAATTTTTTTTGTAAATAATTAATCAAGTATTTAATAAATGTAGTCTTGCCTACACCTAAATCACCAAATAAACAAACTAAATCACCAGGTTTTAAAAATTCTGCAAATCTTTCAGATACTTTTTTTGTATTTATTTCAGATGAAATATCTAATTTTTTAGAATTAGTACCGATATGCATCGGGTTTGTAAGGCCCCTCTTGTTTAACGCTAATGTAATCTGCTTGATCTTTGGATAATTTTGTTAACTTTGCACCAACTTTTTCTAAATGTAGCATAGCAACTTTTTCATCTAAATGTTTTGGTAAAACATAAACTTTCTTCTCATATTTTTCTGAATTATTCCATAGTTCTATTTGAGCGGTTACTTGGTTTGTAAATGAAGCACTCATTACAAAGCTTGGATGACCAGTAGCACAACCTAAATTTACCAACCTACCTTCAGCTAATAATATTATTCTTTTATTACTTGGCAATGTAATCTCATGAACTTGGGGTTTAATTTCGTCCCATTTATAATTTTTTAAAGCATCAACTTGTATTTCATTATCGAAGTGGCCAATGTTACATAAAATTGCTCTATCCTTCATTTCTCTCATATGATCTGCTGTAACAATATCCTTATTACCAGTTGCAGTAACTATTATATCCGCTTGGCCAATCATATCATCCATTGTAACAACTTCATAACCCTCCATTGCAGCTTGAAGTGCACAAATTGGATCAGTTTCAGTAACCATTACTCTGGCACCAGATTGTCTAAGTGAGGCTGCACTACCCTTACCCACATCACCAAAACCAGCTACTATTGCAACTTTACCTGACATCATAACATCTGTTGCTCTTTTAATTCCATCTACTAAACTTTCTCTGCAACCATAGAGGTTATCAAATTTTGATTTTGTAACTGAGTCGTTGACGTTGATCGCTGGAACTAACAGCGTACCATCTTGTTCCATTTTCTTAAGTGCTAATACTCCAGTTGTTGTTTCTTCTGATAAACCCTTAATATCTTTCATTAACTCTTTATAATCTTTATGCATTAAAGCTGTTAGATCACCACCATCATCCAAGATCATATTAGGCTTCCAATCTTTCTTACCTTCGATAGTTTGTCTAACACACCACCAATATTCCTCTTCAGTTTCACCTTTCCAGGCAAATACTGGAATACCAGCTTTTGCGATAGCAGCAGCTGCATGATCTTGAGTTGAGAATATATTGCAAGACGACCATCTGACCTCAGCTCCGAGTTCAACTAGCGTTTCAATTAATACTGCTGTTTGAATTGTCATATGCAAACAACCAACAATTCTCGCACCTTTTAAGGGATGTTTTCCTTTGTATTCTTTTCTTAAAGCCATTAAACCTGGCATCTCTGTCTCTGCTAGAGAAATTTCTTTCCTACCAAAATCTGCTTCGTTAATATCTTTAACTTTGTAGTCTGTCATGAGCGAGGCTTTTAACAACTTTATTACAATTAATCAACTTTAGAATCAGCGCTTGGAAAAATAATTTCTACGTTTGCGCCCTTATCTTTATTATTTTTTGCGATTATTGTCCCATTATGTAATTCTACAAGGTTTTTTACTATATTTAGTCCCAAACCCGAATGTTCACCAAACTTGTCAGGCCTGTTACTATAAAACCTTTTAAATATTTTTTTTGTATCCAATTCCTTAAAACCACGACCTTCATCAACCACATTAACTTTGACATATCCATCACTATCAGAATTTAGCAAAATATTAATTTTTTTATTATCATCGCTAAATGAAACAGAATTATCTAATAAATTTGCAATTATTTGCTCTATTCTATTCTCAATTCCAAGAATTTTATAATTGCCAGAACCATTAGCTGATAATTTAACCGATATACCTCTTTTAGTATTATAAATATTATTGAAGTCATCTACGACCGATGTCAAAATATTTTTTAAATTTAATATGATCATTTTTTCAGACGAAATAGCTGCCTCGTCTTTTAACATTTGTGAATAATCTGTAATTAATCTCTCTATTCTTTCTACATCATGAGATACAATTTTAATTAATTTACTTTTTTGCTCTTTACTATCTGTTTCTGATATTATTTCCGACGCACTTTTAAGTGAGGCAAGCGGATTTCTAATTTCATGAACCAGGTCTCTTGAAAAATTTTCGGCGTTATTTATTCTTCTTTGTAATTCATTGGTCATCTCATCCATAGATTTTGAGAGTGTTCCTAACTCATCTTTTCTATTTTTATAAATATCTATATTTGTATCTTCTTTACTTTTATCTTTAATTATTTCGGTATAATGAACTAAATTTTTTATAGGTTTTAAAAAGTATCTATTTAAAACAAAAGAAAATATTAATATCACTAAAGCGATAATTGCAGCGGTTCTTAAAACGAAGTTTTTCCTCTCGATAAATGCAAACTTAATATCATTTGACTCTTCAATTACTGCTATATATCCGACTTTTTTTTGATCAACCAAAATATTCTTTACTGAAACTAATAAAAATTGATCGTTTATCTCGTGAGTAAATGTAAAAGGATTTTCGAAATTTTCTGAAATTAAATATTCATTTAATTTATTTTTTAAAAAACTGCTTTTGTCCTTTAAATCCTTTGATTGCTCTGTTGAAATATCTGAGCCGCTATTTGAGATATCTGTCTCAAAAATCTCGAAGTTTCTCGAAAAGGATCTAGGATCTAGATCAAGCGCATCTGTATCTGAAATACTATTGAAGGCTTTATCATAAATAATAACTCTATCAATTGTTTGAAATAAAAATTTTGTTGAAATTAGGAATTTTGTTATTTCTTCTTGAATAAAACTAATATTTAATCTTTGTATGTGGTTTACGGTATTATCAATAATTTTATAGTGATTGGCAGATTTATCTTTAATTAAACTTGGCTGAATACTGTAAATATATACTGTGGTAAAAATACTAATAATAAGAAAAAAAATAAAATTAATAAATAAAAATTTTTTTAGTATAGAAAAGTTTTTTAAAATATTGCTCAACATTAGCTAACATTCCATCTATATCCACTTCCATAACGTGTTTCAATAGCTGCAAAATTACTATCAACTTTTTTAAACTTTTTTCTTATTCTTTTTACATGACTGTCGATTGTTCTATCCTCTATATCTGTGTCTTCTCTATAAGCAATATCCATTAATTGGGCTCTTTCCTTGATAATACCTGGTCTTTTGGCTAATTCTTTAACTATTAAAAATTCAGTTGTTGTTAACTTGTCTGGTAGTTGATGACCATTCCACTCGCACTCTAATTGTGAAGGATCTAGTTTTAATTTCCCATGTGAAATAATATTTTTTGTATCTTCTATATTATTATCTTTTTTTCTAAGTTGTACTCTTATTCTCTCAATCAAAACTTTTATAGAAAATCCTCCTGATTTTTTTACAAAATCATCTGCACCTAATTTAAGACCTAAAAGTTCATCGACTTCATCGTCTTTGGATGTCAAAAAAATAACTGGCATAGATGTTTTTTTTCTAAGTTTTTTTAACAACTCTTCTCCGTCCATTTTCGGCATTTTAATATCAATAATAGCTAAATCAGGCGGCGTTCTTGTTAACCCAATTAATGCACTCTCACCATCAAGATAAGTTTGAACTTTATAGCCCTCTTTTTCAAGTGCAATACTAATGCTTGTTAAAATATTTCTATCATCATCTACTAATGCAATAGTTTGGGTCATAGTGTAATTAAAAATACTAAATTGTTCTAATTTGGGCAATACTTACAAACTTCTAATGTAATAAACCCCAGTTTTCCCCATAATTTATGTCAACTGATAAGGGTATAGAAAATGAGTGAAGATCGCTATTTTGCACACTTGTCATTTCATCTTTAATAATTTTAGACATTATATTCAAATCTTTTTTCGGTATTTCAAAAATTAGTTCATCATGGATTTGTAAAATCATTTTTGAGTTTTTATATTTTTTATCCAATAATTTTTCGTTAATTCTTATCATAGCAAGCCTCATTATTTCTGATGCTGATCCTTGAATTGGAGCATTTATAGCAGCTCTTTCCTGAAAATTTCTTACATTAAAATTTTTGTCATTTATTCCGGTTATATGTGTTCTCCGCCCAAATATATTACTTACATAACCACTTTTCCTACAAAATTTAATTGTCGACGACATATAATCTTTTATTTCTGGAAACCTCAAAAAGTAAGCATTCAAAAAGTCAGCTGCCTCATTATTTGAAACATTAATCTGTTTGGCAAGACCATATTGTGAGATACCATATATTATTCCAAAATTTATTGCCTTTGCTTTTCTTCTCATATCATTTGTTACTTTTTTAATATCGGTGTTAAATATCTGGCTTGCAGTTAGTGAATGAATATCTTCATTATTTTTAAATGCTTTTTTTAATTCTTTGACATCAGCAAGATCAGATAAAATTCTCATTTCAATCTGATTGTAATCGGCAGAAATAAATAACATATTTTTTTCTGCAACAAATGCCTTTCTTATATCTTTACCGTCCTCAGTTTTGATTGGTATATTTTGTAAATTAGGGTCGCTAGATGCTAATCTACCAGTCGTTGTTGCTGCTAATAAAAATGAAGTATGTACCCTTTTTGTATTGTTGTTAAAATGTTCTGGGAGCGAATCTGAGTATGTGTTTTTTAACTTCGATAATTGTCTCCACTCTAAAACAAGCTTAGGTAAATCGTAACCTTTAAATGCTAAATCCTCCAATACTGAGGCACTTGTTGCAAAGCTACCTTTCTTAGTTTTTTTTATATTTGCAATTTTTAGGTCATTATACATTATTTCACCTAATTGCTTTGTTGATCCTATCTTAAATTCCTTTTTTGAAATTTTAAAAATTTGTTTTTCTAAAATTTCAATTTTTTTTTGAAATTTAGTTGAGAGTTTTTTAAGAAAATTTTGATCAATTTTAACCCCATAAATTTCCATCAAAGCTAAAATTTTAATAAGTGGTTTTTCGAATGTTTCGTAAATATTAGTAAGTTTTTCTAATTTTAAATTTTTTTGAAAAATTTTATAAAGTCTGTAAGTAATATCAGCATCTTCAGCAGCATAATCTTTAGCTAATTTAATATCGACCTCGCTAAAATTTATTTGTTTTTTTCCAGTACCTACTATTTCTTTATATGATATTGGTTTATGACTTAAATGAATTTCTGAAAGTGTATCCATGTTATGACGGTTTTTTCCTGCGTCGAGAACATATGACATTAGCATAGTGTCTTCTATAGTGTTCATTTCAATACCTCTTTTAAATAAAATAATGAAGTCAAATTTAATATTTTGACCTATTTTTTTTATACTTTTGTCTTCTAGTATTGGTTTTAAAATTTTAATTACTTTATTCTCATCTAAGTTTTTATCACTGTTGTGGCCAATGGGAATATAGCATGCATAGCCAATTTTTGTTGATAAGGATATTCCTACTAAATCTGCTTGATGTGGATCAAGAGATGTGGTTTCGGTATCAATGCATATTTCTCCTATTTCTTCCGCTTGCCTTAGATAATCATGTATCTCATTTTCATTATTAATAAGAGAATAATTTTTATTTGAAATTTTTTCATTTTTTCTGGTTTCGTTAGTATTTTCTATTGTTTTAAATTTTGTCTCTCCATATGTAGATATTGCAGAACTTAATAGTCTGTTGAATTCCATCTCTCTTAAAAAAGAGTAAAGTTTTTCTCTGTCGATTTCTTTTAGTATAAAATTTTCTGCCTTATCTTTAAGTGGTACATCTTTTTTTAAAGTAACTAATTTTTTGCTAATTAATGCCTTATCTTTGTTTTCAATTAAAGTTTCTCTTCTTTTGTTCTGTTTTATCTGACTTGCGTTTTTAAGTAAATTCTCAAGTGTGCCAAAATTAGTGATTAATTCTGCAGCTGTTTTTACACCTATGCCTGGAACTCCAGGGACATTATCGCTACTATCTCCTGCTAAAGACTGGACATCAATAACTTTTTCAGCACCAACACCAAATTTATTTTTAATGTCCTCTTCATTAACAAACTTATTCTTCATGGGGTCGTAAATTCTAATATTTTTTTTGTATAACTGCATTAAATCTTTATCGGATGAAACAATTGTAACTTTACCTCCAAGTTTTAGTATTTGTTCTGAGTAAGTTGCTATTAAATCGTCGGCTTCATAATTTAAAAGTTCAATTGAAGGTAGATTAAAAGCCAAGACAGACTTTCTGATATATTCAAATTGTGGAATTAAGTCATCTGGTGCATCAGATCTATTACCTTTATAATCTGAGTATATTTCGTTTCTAAAATTTTTTCTTGCAGAGTCAAAAATTACCGCAAAATGTGTTGGTTTATGTTTATTCTCATTTGATTTTGAATCTTCTAGTAATTTGAAAAGCATATTACAAAAACCACTCACAGCACCTGTTGGTAATCCGTCGCTCTTTCTGGTGAGCGGTGGTAGGGCGTAATAAGCTCTAAATATGTATCCTGATCCATCAATTAGATAGAAATGGTCATTTTTTTTTATCTTATTCATTAAAATTATTTTATCTTAATTATTCCTAATGTTATAAAACTAAATTCTTTATGGAAAAAAAAACTATTCTCTCAGTTAAAAATCTACAGAAAATTTACAAAAAAAATGGCGCGCAAATAACAAAGGCAATTGAAAATTTAAACTTAGAGGTGAAAGAAGGAGAGATTTTTGGTTTACTTGGACCTAATGGTGCTGGAAAGAGCACATTTATAAATATTCTCGCTGGCCTTGTTTTAAAAACATCTGGTGAGGTTAATGTATGGGGTTTTGATATAGATAAAAACCCTCGACAAGTAAGAGCTTCAATTGGAATTGTGCCTCAAGAATTAAATTTAGATCCCTTTTTTAATCCTAGAAAGCTCTTAGAATTACAAGCTGGCTTGTATGGTGTAAAAAAAAAAGACAGGATTACAGACACAATTTTGAAGATGGTTTCCTTAGACAATCAAGCTGATAGTTTTTCAAGGGGATTATCTGGTGGAATGAAAAGAAGGTTAATGATTGCAAAGGCACTAGTGCATCAGCCTCCAATTGTTATTTTAGATGAGCCGACTGCAGGAGTTGACGTAGAACTAAGAAAAAATCTTTGGCAAAATGTTAAATTACTTAATAAAAATGGGGTAAGTATAATACTTACCACTCATTATCTTCACGAAGCTCAGGAAATGTGTGATCGAATTGGAATAATTAATAAAGGTAAATTAGTTGCATTAGATACAACAAAAAATTTATTGAATAGGATTGAAAAAAAAAAAATAACTTTAAAACTAAGTGAGAAAATTGATTTGAAAGATAATGAATTAGAAACATTAAAAATCTTGTCTTTAAACCACAAAGAATTAACTTTGGTTTATGATAAGAATAGACTGAACATTGATCAAATACTAAACTATGTTAACAAGAAAAATGTTAGAATTATCGACATGTCTACCGATGACGGAGATTTAGAAGATGTGTTTGTTACCCTAACAAATAACTAGAAATAACAAAAATTATAAGTTAAAATAATCTAATATGGAGTTAGTACAAAAAATTAAGCAATATAAAA
>CACJTN010000012.1 GCA_902596325.1 uncultured Pelagibacteraceae bacterium | reverse complement strand
GATTATCAGTATTAAAGAAAGTTAAAGAAATAAGTGAAGGTGAGAATTTAACAACAGAAAAAGTATTTAACTTAACTATAAATGAAATATTTAAACTGTCAGTACAAGATCAAGATAAAAACGAGGCACTTGATAAATTAAAAGAACAATACGATTTAGCAAAAGGAGACATTTTAGAGAGATTTGAAGACAAAGTATTAAAAATCAAACAAGGTGACGACTTATTGCCGAGTGTTATGAAAATGGTAAAAGTATTTGTTGCTATCAAAAGAAGATTAAGACCAGGTGATAAAAATGTCTGGCAGACATGGAAATAAAGGTGTTGTAAGTAAAATAGTTCCTGTTGAGGATATGCCATATCAAGAAAATGGCAAACCTGTAGATATTGTTTTAAATCCCTTAGGTGTACCAAGTAGAATGAATGTCGGACAAATATTAGAAACTCATTTAGGTTGGTCGTGTACAGAATTAGGGGAAAAAATTAAAAAATTAATAAATGAAAATAATAAACTAATTGAAAAAAATGAAAAAATTTTAAATATATTAAAAACTGTATATGGCAAAGATGTATATGAAGAAAAAATTTCAAAATTAAGTGATAATGAATTTAAAGATCTTTGTAGTAATATCCAAAATGGTATTCCTATCGCTACACCAGTTTTTGATGGAGCTAAAGAGGATGATGTAACTAAAATGTTAGAAATATCTGACTTACCTAAGTCCGGCCAAACATATTTATGGGATGGAAGAACTGGAGAAAAATTTGATAGACCTGTAACAGTAGGTACTATTTATATGCTTAAATTACACCATTTAGTTGAGGATAAGATCCATGCAAGATCCACTGGCCCTTACAGCCTTGTTACTCAGCAGCCTTTAGGTGGAAAAGCACAATTAGGAGGACAGAGGTTTGGAGAAATGGAAGTTTGGGCTTTAGAGGCTTATGGAGCATCTTATACATTACAAGAAATTCTTACAGTTAAATCAGATGATGTTGCGGGTAGAGTAAAAGTATATGAGACAATTGTTAAGGGAGAAGAAAATTTTGAATCTGGTATACCAGAATCATTCAACGTATTAGTCAAGGAAATAAAATCATTAGCTTTAAATGTGGAGTTAAATTAAAATGAGTAAAGAAATATCAGATCTATTTAAAAGCACAGATATAAGCGATGCTCAGAATTTTAATAGCATTAAAATTACATTAGCTAGTCCTGAAAAAATTAAATCTTGGACTTATGGTGAGATTAAAAAACCTGAGACAATAAATTATAGAACTTTCAGACCAGAAAAAGATGGTTTATTTTGCGCAAGAATATTTGGTCCAATTAAAGATTATGAGTGTCTTTGTGGAAAATATAAAAGAATGAAATTTAGAGGGATAATATGTGAAAAATGTGGTGTAGAGGTTACAAAGTCAAATGTCAGAAGAGAGAGAATGGGACATATAAATTTAGCAACACCAGTTGCCCACATTTGGTTCCTCAAATCATTACCAAGCAGAATATCATTAGTAATTGATATGAAATTAAAAGAAGTAGAAAGAGTTTTATATTTTGAAAATTTTATTGTTATTGAGCCTGGACTAACAGGTTTAAAAAAAAACCAATTGCTCGGAGAAGAAGAGCTTATTAAATATCAGGATCAATATGGCGAAGAGTCTTTTACCGCTGGAATAGGCGCTGAGGCGATACTTGAAATTTTAAAATCTATAAACCTAGAGGAGGAAAAAGCAAAATTAATTACTGCAATAAAAGAGACAAAATCAAAAGTAGCAGAGGAAAGATCAATAAAAAGATTAAAGTTGATTGAGTCATTTATAGAAACTGGAAATAAACCTGAGTGGATGATACTAACAACAGTACCAGTAATACCTCCAGAGTTAAGACCTTTAGTTCCACTTGATGGTGGCAGGTTTGCAACATCCGATCTTAACGATCTTTATAGAAGAGTTATAAATAGAAATAACAGATTAAAAAGACTAATGGACCTCAAAGCTCCAGACATAATTGTAAGAAATGAAAAGAGAATGCTACAAGAATCTGTAGATGCATTGTTTGACAATGGAAGAAGAGGTCGAGTAATTACGGGAACTGGAAAAAGGCCTCTAAAATCTTTAGCAGAAATGCTCAAAGGTAAACAAGGTAGATTTAGACAAAACTTGTTAGGTAAAAGGGTTGATTACTCAGGTAGGTCAGTAATAGTTGTTGGTCCAGATTTAAAATTACACGAATGTGGTCTGCCAAAAAAAATGGCTTTAGAATTATTTAAACCTTTTTTATACGCAAGATTAAATAAACTGGGTCTAGCATCAACTATTAAACAAGCTAAAAAATTTGTTGAAAAAGAAAGGCCTGAAGTTTGGGATTCATTAGAATTAATAGTAAGAGAACATCCGATTTTATTAAATCGAGCTCCAACTTTACATAGATTAGGAGTTCAGGCATTTGAACCAAAGCTTATTGAAGGAGACGCTATAGAATTACATCCACTCACATGTGCAGCATTTAATGCAGATTTTGACGGTGACCAAATGGCTGTTCACATCCCATTAAGTCTAGAAGCTCAGCTGGAGGCAAGAGTTTTAATGATGTCTACTAACAATATTTTAAGCCCATCAAATGGAAAACCTATAATTGTTCCAAGTCAAGATATGATATTGGGTATTTACTACTTGTCACAACCACCCTACCAATCAGAGAAAGTTGAAGGATATTTTGTAAATACATCTGAAATAGAACATGCACTTGAAATTGGTCAAATTAAAGTTCATTCTAGAATAGTTTCTAGGTTTGCAACTATAGACGAGAGCGGGAAAGAGATATTTGAAAAACATATTAGTACTGCAGGTCGATTTTTACTTGCAAATTTATTACCAAAGAATCACAATAATAAATTTTCATTAATAGATAGACTATTACCAAAAAAAGTTGTTTCAGAAATAATTGATCATGTTTTTAGATTTTCTGGACAAAAAAATACTGTTATCTTCTGCGATAAGTTAAAGGACTTAGGATTTAAACATGCATTTAAAGCAGGAATTTCTTTTGGAAAAGATGACTTAATTATTCCTGAAAATAAAGAACAATTAATTGAAGAAACAAAAAAATTAATAGCAGATTATGAAAATCAATACTCCGAAGGTCTTATAACAAGAGGGGAAAGATATAACAAAGTTGTAGATGCATGGTCTAAATGTACGGATAAAGTAGCTTCTGAAATGATGAAAAGGATCTCAGCCACAGAAATAACTAAAGAAGGTCTAAAAATAAATTCAGTTTTTATGATGGCAGATAGTGGTGCTAGAGGATCAGCGGCACAGATGAAACAACTTGCAGGTATGAGGGGTTTAATTGCAAAACCCTCTGGAGAAATTATTGAGTCTCCAATCACCTCAAATTTTAAAGAGGGCTTGACTGCTTTAGAATATTTTAATTCCACTCATGGTGCCAGAAAGGGATTAGCTGATACAGCTTTGAAAACTGCTAACTCCGGTTATTTAACTAGAAGACTTTGCGATGTAGCGCAGGATCTAACAATAACTAAAAATTCATGCGATTGCAAAAATTTTAACGGGATTAATTTAACTGAAATTATCGAGGGAGGAAATGTAATAGTATCTTTGTCTGAAAGAGCTTTAGGGAGAGTTGCTGCTGCTGATGTAAAAAATCCGATTTCAGGCGAAAATATTATTAAAAAAGGTGAAATGATTGATGAAGCTGTGTGTGAGAAAATAGATGCTGCAGGTGTAAAATCTCTTAGAGTTCACTCAGTTATTACATGTGGTTCCAAAGAAGGTGTTTGTGCAATGTCTTATGGAAGAGACTTATCAAGAGGTAAAATAGTTCATGTTGGTGAAGCTATCGGGATGATTTCAGCCCAATCTATTGGTGAGCCTGGTACACAGTTAACTATGAGGACTTTTCACGTTGGTGGTACGGCATCAATTAAACAAGACTCCCAAATTATTACTAAGCATGAGGGGATATTAAAAATATTAAATACTAATTTAATTGAAGACTCGAAGAAAAATTTAGTTGTAATGGGTAGAAATACTCAACTTGTAATCGAAGATGATAATAATTTGCAAAAAGCAGTTTACAAAGTTCCATATGGATCAAAATTATTTTTTCAAAACGGTGATAAAATTAAGAAAAATTCTAAAATATGTGAATGGGATCCATATACAACTCCAGTGATAGCAGAAACTAGCGGTATAGTAAATTTTGTAGATTTAACGGATGGCGTATCTTTAGCTGAAACTGTTGATGATGCAACAGGTATATCTACTAAGACTGTTATTGATTGGAAAACACAATCAAAAAATACTGATTTAAAACCTAGAATTACATTAAGAGACGAAAAAGGAAATGTGATTAAAAAGGCAGATGATAATGAGGCTAGATATTATTTAGTTCCTGACTCAATTTTATCGGTTAAAGATGGACAAAAAATATTTGCAGGTGATGTTATTGCTAGATTACCAAAAGAAACATCTAAAACTAAAGACATTACTGGTGGACTTCCAAGAGTAGCTGAACTTTTTGAAGCAAGAAAAGCAAAAGACAGTGCAATAATTGCTGAGAATGATGGCAAGGTTTTATTTGGCAAAGAGGTAAGAGGAAAACAAAGAGTAACTATTGAGTCTAGTAACGGAGAGACCTCATCATATTTAATACCAAAAGGAAAACACATAAACTTTAACCAAGGTGAAAAAATTAAAAAGGGTGAATACTTGCTTGATGGTCAACCTTTACCACATGATATTCTACGTATATTGGGAATTGAAGAATTAACAGAGTATTTTGTTAACCAAGTGCAAGAAGTCTATAGACTTCAAGGGGTAATAATTAATGATAAACACATTGAAGTAATACTTAGACAAATGTTGAAAAAAGTTGAAGTTAAGGAAACTGGAGACTCTACTTTATTACCAGGAGAAATTGTTGATAGAATTAAATTTTTAAATATGAATGAAAAACTTTTGAAAGAAGGCAAAAAAGAAGCGAGAGGTGAGAGAGTTTTAATGGGAATAACAAAAGCATCATTACAAACGGAATCATTTATTTCTGCTGCTTCTTTCCAAGAAACTACTAGAGTGCTTACTGATGCAGCAATTAAAGGTAAAGTAGATAAATTGTCTGGACTTAAGGAGAATGTAATAGTTGGAAGACTTGTGCCTGCAGGAACTGGCTCAATCAAAAATTTATGGAATAAAATGGCTCATAAAGATGATGAAAATTTTTTATCACAACAAGAAAAGCTTGAGGCTTCAAAAGATCAAGTAAATCAATAATAATTTCACTTTTTTTCTCATATATTAATTTGACAAATTTAAATTAATGAGTATTTTGTCGATATTTTGGTTGGAAAGTAGCACTAAGTGCTAGACGCTGCCAATAACCCTGACAGTTATTTTCACTCAAAATATATTAATTATTATGCCTACAATAAACCAGTTATTAAGAAAAAAAAGATACAAGCCTTTGTCTAGGAACAAGGTTCCCGCACTTGAAAAGCAACCTTTGAAAAGAGGTGTTTGCGTAAAAGTTTATACAACAACTCCAAAAAAACCTAATTCAGCACTTAGAAAAGTTGCAAGAGTAAGATTATCAAATGGTTTTGAAGTCACTGCTTATATACCGGGAGAGGGACATAATCTTCAAGAGCACTCTGTTGTTTTAATTAGGGGTGGACGGGTAAAAGATTTACCTGGAGTAAGGTATCATATTTTAAGAGGAAATCTTGATACACAAGGTGTCGCAAATAGAAAACAAAGAAGATCTTTATACGGTACAAAAAAAGGTAAATAAGAGATGTCAAGAAAAAGAAAATTGCCAAAAAAAATTCCTATCGTTGATCCTAAGTATAAATCAGCTGTTATACCTAAACTTATAAATTCTATAATGTATGATGGTAAAAAAACTATTGCTGAAAAAATAGTTTATGATGCAATTGATAAAATAAAATCAAAATCAAAGGAAGAACCAATTATTGTTTTCAACGAAGCAATTAACAATATCAAACCAACAGTTGAAGTTCGATCTAGACGTGTTGGCGGTGCGACTTATCAAGTGCCCGTAGAAGTAAAGTCAAAGAGATCACAAGCATTAGCACTAAGGTGGTTAATTGATGCCTCAAGAAAAAGAAAAGATAAAAAAATGTCGGATAAAATTTTTAATGAAATATACGATGCTTATCAAAATCGTGGTTCTGCTATTAAGAAAAAAGAGGACACCCATAAAATGGCTGAGTCTAATAAAGCATTCGCGCATTTTAGGTGGTAAAACATTATGACTAGATCTCACACATTAGAAAAATATAGAAATATTGGTATCATGGCCCACATCGATGCTGGAAAGACAACCACAACAGAAAGAATTTTATACTATACCGGAAAAAGTCATAAAATAGGTGAGGTGCATGATGGTGCTGCAACAATGGACTGGATGGAGCAAGAGCAAGAAAGAGGTATAACAATTACCTCAGCAGCCACAACGTGTTTTTGGAATGATCATAGGATAAATATCATAGATACTCCTGGTCATGTTGATTTTACTATTGAGGTTGAGAGATCGTTAAAAGTATTAGATGGAGCAGTTGCTGTTTTTGATGGAGTTGCAGGGGTAGAACCTCAATCAGAAACTGTATGGAGACAAGCTGACAAATATAAAGTTCCAAGAATTTGTTTTGTAAACAAACTTGACCGAACTGGAGCTGATTTTTTTAGATGTGTTGATATGATAAAAGAAAGGTTAGGTGCAAAACCACTTGTCATGCAAATTCCTATAGGTATAGAGGCGTCCCTTAAAGGGGTTGTTGATTTAATTAAGATGAAGGCTGTAGTGTGGAAAAATGAGGATTTAGGTGCGGAGTGGGAAGAAAAAGAAATACCAGAAGATTTAAAAGAAATTTCAAATAAATATCGTCAAGAACTTGTAGAAACTGCCGTAGAACAAGACGAAAAACTTATGGAAGCATATTTAAACGGTGAAGAGATTAAAACTGAAGATCTTATTTCGTGCGTAAGAAAAGGATGTTTAAATTTTAGCTTTGTACCGGTTTTAACTGGATCAGCTTTTAAAAATAAAGGTGTGCAACCGTTATTAGATGCAGTTGTAAATTATCTACCTAGTCCAAAAGATATTGGATCAATTAAGGGTACAAAACCTAGTTCTGATGATGAAATAATTATGAAATTCGAGGACAATGCACCATTCTCTGCATTAGCATTTAAAGTTGCGAATGATCCTTTTGTTGGTTCTTTAACTTTTATTAGAATTTATTCAGGCACACTTAAATCTGGAACAGGAATTTATAACACTTCAAAAGAAAAGGAGGAAAGAGTTGGTCGTATGCTGTTAATGCATGCTAACTCAAGAGAAGATATTAAAGAAGCAAATTCAGGAGATATAGTAGCTTTAGCAGGATTAAAGCATACTATTACAGGTCACACACTTTCTGATGAAGATAATCCAGTTTTATTAGAACCGATGGAGTTCCCAGATCCCGTTATAGAGATTGCTGTTGAGCCAAAAACAAAAGGTGATCAAGAAAAAATGGGAGAAGCCTTAGGGAGATTAGCTAAAGAGGACCCATCCTTTAGAGTTTCTTCAGATGAGGAGTCTGGTCAAACTATCATTAAAGGAATGGGTGAACTTCATTTAGATATAATTGTAGATAGAATGAAAAGAGAATTTAAAGTAGAAGCTAATGTTGGTGCGCCACAAGTTGCATACAGAGAAACAATTTTAAATCCTGCAGAATTTGATTACACACACAAAAAACAAAGTGGAGGCGCGGGTCAATTTGCTAGGGTTAAATTGTCAATCGAACCATTGGAACCAGGAAAAGGAAGAGAAATTGAAAGTAAGATTAAGGGAGGCGCTATACCTAAAGAGTTTATACCTGGTGTAGAAAAAGGGGTAGAGACGATAGCAGACTCGGGAATCTTGGCAGGCTTTCCAATAATTGACTATAAAGTAACTATTTTAGATGGACTACATCATGATGTTGACTCAAGTGTCTTGGCTTTTGAATTGGCTTCTAGACAATGTTTTAAAGAAGTTTGTGCGAAAGGAAGTTTAAAACTTTTAGAACCTATAATGAGAGTTGAAGTTGTGACACCTGAAGACTACATGGGTGATGTAATTGGAGATTTAAATAGCAGGAGAGGTCAAATTAATACGCAAGAACAAAGGGGAAATGCTACGGTTATAACGGCTATGGTACCACTCGCAAATATGTTCGGTTATATAAATAGTTTAAGATCAATGTCACAAGGTAGAGCACAATATTCAATGTTTTTCGATCACTATGATAAAGTTCCACAGAATGTTCAAGATGAAGTAGTTAAAAAGACAGGGTAAAATGGATAAACAAAATATTAGAATTAAATTAAAAGCTTATGATAATAAAGTTCTGGATCAGTCTACTGAAGAGATTGTTAATACTGTTAAAAGGACCGGTGCAAATATTAAAGGACCAATCCCTTTACCTACAAAAATTGAGAGATATACTGTCTTAAGATCTCCTCATATTGATAAAAAAAGTCGTGAACAATTTGAGACAAGAACACACAAAAGATTAATTGATATAATTGAACCAACTCCTCAAACAGTTGAAGCTTTAATGAAGCTAGACTTAGCTTCAGGTGTTGATGTTGAAATAAAAATTTAAAATATGAACGAGATAGCTTTATTAGGGAAAAAAATTGGAATGACTAGAGAATTTCTTAAATCAGGACAATCAGTGCCTGTTACAGTAGTTAAAATGGAAAAAGGTAGAGTTATTCAAATAATTGATACAGATAAAAGAGGATATAAAGCAATACAAATTGGTTTTGGCAATATAAAAGCATCAAAACTTTTAAAGTCCCAAAAAGGATATTTTGCAAAAAAAAATACTGAGCCAAAAAGGGTTTTAAAAGAATTTAAAGTTAAAGATATTGCAAATTATAAAGAAGGAAATGAGTTTGGTTTGGAAATATTTAATGAGACAAAATTTGTTGATGTTAAATCAAAAACCATAGGTAAAGGCTTTGCTGGAGCAATGAAAAGACATAATTTTAGCGGTTTAAGAGCCACACATGGTGTTTCTATATCGCACAGATCACACGGATCAACTGGTCAAAGACAAGATCCAGGCAAGGTATTTAAAAATAAAAAAATGGCAGGACATATGGGTGATAAAATTAGAACGATGCAAAACATAGAGATTATAAAGTCAGATATAGATAACAATTTATTATATCTTAAAGGCTCAATACCTGGCTCAAAGAACACACAAGTATTGGTTAAAGAGGCAGTGAAAAACATTTCTAAGCTAACTTTGGCAGAGAAAATAGATAAGCAAGAAAAAATGAGAAAAATACCTGACAAGAAAAAAAAATAAATGAAAATAGATAAAATAGACATTAAAGGTAATAAACAACCCATTGAGGTTGCAGATAAGGTTTTTGGATGTAAGATTAATAAAGATCTGATTAGTCAAGTTCTTTATAAATCCAATGCAAATTTTAAGGGTCGAAAAGCTAAAACCAAACAAAAAAACGAAATCGTTGGTTCTACTTCAAAAATTTATGCACAAAAAGGCACAGGTAACGCTAGACACGCAAGCAGAAAAGCTCCTATATTTGTAGGCGGTGGAGTTGCACACGGACCTAAAGGAGAAAGTAATTATAAATTTAGGAAACTCAATAAAAGTGAGAAGAAATTGAGCGTTACATCATTAATTACAGAAAAAAATAAAGATAATAATTTAATCGTTACAGATGACTTTGAAAAAGAGATTAAAAAAACAAAAGAGATGTTTAGTATTTTAAATAGTTTGGATGCTAACAATTCTCTTTTATTATTAGATAAATCCTCAAAAAATAATATAATTAGATCTTCTAGGAATATACCAAATATAAAAGTGACTGATATAAATCACTTTAGCTCATATGATATTACCAAATATAAAAAACTACTTTTAACACTAAGCTCGATTAAAGAATTGGAAAAAAAATATTCATGAAAAATAAATTTAATATTTACGATAAAATATTATCTCCTGTCGTTACCGAGAAATCTACAAATATGTCTGAATTTAATAAAGTTACCTTTAAGGTTCCACTAAGTTCAAACAAAAAAAGTCTTAAAAAAAGTATTGAAAAATTATTTAAAGTAAATGTTACAAAAGTAAATATTGTAAACAAGAAAACTAGAATTAAAGTCTCTAGAGGAAAAAAAATTAAAAAAAAAGGTTACAAAAAAGCAATAGTTACACTTAAGAAGGGCCAAAATATTGATTTAAGTACTGGATTATAAAAAATGACACTAAAAACTTTTAAACCATATACAAAATCTACAAGAGGTACTGTTTTAATCGATAAATCTGGATTATGGAAAGGAAAGCCTTACAAGCCACTTACATCCGTTAACAGATCTTCAAAAGGTAGAAATAACCTTGGTCGAATTACATCAAGAAACCATGGTGGTGGTCATAAACACAAATATAGAATTGTTGATTTTCATAGAAGTAAAATTGGTATTAAAGGTTTGGTTGAACGGATTGAATATGATCCTAATAGATCTTGTTACATAATGTTAATTAAATTTGAAGATAATGAAATGAAATATTATTTGGCGCCTCAAAATGTAAAAGTTGGTGATACAATTGAAAATGGATCTAATGCAGAGATAAAACCAGGAAACTCTTTGCCACTTAGAGATATACCAACTGGGATGGATATTCACAATGTTGAAATTCAACCAGGTTCTGGTGGAAAAATCGCAAGAGCAGCAGGTTCTTCTGTAACAATTTCAGGAATTGATGGTAATTATTCTATAATTAAGATGGTTTCAGGTGAAATAAGAAAAATAGATTCAAGGTCTATTGCCACAATTGGGGTTTTATCAAATCCTGATAAAAAGAATATTAAAATTGGAAAAGCAGGTAGATCAAGGTGGTTAGGAATTAGACCTCACACAAGAGGTGTTGTTAAAAATCCAGTTGATCACCCTCATGGTGGTGGAGAAGGTAAATCAGCAGGTGGAAGACATCCAGTATCTCCAACTGGGCAATCTGCAAAAGGATTAAAAACTAGAGATAACAAGAGAACAGATAAATTTATTATTAGAAGACGAAAGAAGAGAGGAAAATAGGTAATGTCTAGATCAGTTTGGAAAGGTCCATTTGTAGAGGAAAGTTTAATCAAAAAGGTTGATAAATCAAAAAATGATCCAAATAGAAAACCAATTAAAACATGGTCTAGAAAGTCTACAATAATTCCTGATTTCGTCGGATTTAGTTTTTTAATTTACAATGGAAAAAAGTTTATACCATTAACGGTATCTGAAGACATGGTAGGTCACAAGTTTGGAGAATTTGCACCTACAAGACAATTTTTTGGACATACTCCAGCAGATAAAAAAGCAAAAGCAGAAGAAAGTAAAGCTGGGGATAAGAAATAATTATGAAAAATAAATTAAAAAAAATGAATGATAATAATAAGGAAGTAAGGTCGATAAATAAAAATATTAGATCAAGTGTGAGAAAATTAAATCCTATATTAAAATCATTGGTTGGTAAAAAAGTTGAAATAGCGATAAGAAATTTGTCATTTTCAGAGAAAAGAATAACAAAGGATATAAAAAAAACTATTTCATCAGCTGTTGCAAACGCAGAAAATAATTTTCAGTATGATATTGATAAACTATTTATAAAAGAGGCTTATTGCGGAAAACAAGTTATCATGAAGAGATTTAGAGCTAGAGCCAAAGGAAGAGCAGCACCTATACTTAAACCATATTCTAATTTAACGATTATATTATCTGAAAAACAAAATAAAGAGGTGAAACATGGGCCAAAAAGTTAATCCAGTTGGTCTAAGACTCGGTATTAATAGAGGCTGGGACTCTGTGTGGTATGCAAAGAAAAAAGATTTTGGTAATTATTTAATTGAAGACTATAAAATAAGAGAATTCATAAAAAAAAATGTAGTTAATTCTGGTGTTTCAAAAGTAATGATAGAAAGAACATCTAAAAAATGTTTTGTAACTATCTATACTTCAAGACCCGGATTTGTGATTGGAAAAAAAGGAAGTGATATAGAGAAAATAAAAGGTAAAATATCAAAAATTACATCAAATGAAGTTGTTTTAAATATCAAAGAGATAAAAAAACCAGAAACCAACAGTTATCTAGTAGCTGAAAATATAGCACAACAACTTGTTAAAAGGGTTTCCTACAGAAGAGCAATGAAACGGGCGATGCAATCAGCTTTGAGACTTGGTGCCAGAGGAATTAAAGTTTCAATAAGCGGGAGACTCGGAGGAAACGAGATTGCAAGAACTGAATGGTTAAGAGAGGGAAGTATTCCATCTCATACTTTAAGAGCAGATATAGACTATGCAGAGGCTGAGGCATTAACGACTTATGGAATTTTGGGTATTAAGGTATGGATTTATAAAGGTGAAATTTTCACCAAAGAATTTAGCCAGGAGACAAATAAAAAATAAATTATGCTACAACCAACTAGAACTAAATTTAGAAAAGCACATAAAGGCAGGATACATGGAAATGCTTCAAGGTGTAATATAATGAATTACGGTTCTTTTGGACTAAAAGCTTTACAGCCCGAGAGAGTAATCTCAAGACAGATTGAGGCAGCAAGAGTAGCTTTAACAAGACACATGAAAAGACAAGGCAGAGTTTGGACAAGAATTTTTCCTAATATACCAGTTTCTAAGAAACCTACAGAGGTTAGAATGGGTAAAGGCAAAGGTTCCCCAGAATATTGGGCATGTAGAGTTAAACCTGGCAGAATATTGTTTGAAGTTGACGGTGTCTCAGAGCAAATTGCTAAAGAGGCTTTATACAAAGCATCGGCTAAATTACCAATAAAATGTAAATTTATTAAAAGAATATAAAATGAAAAAAAAAATAAAACAATTTACAAAAGACCAAGCAATTAAAGAAATAGATAAGTTAAAAAAAGATTTATTTAACTTCAGATTTCAAAAAATTAATGGTCAACTCAAAAATTATGCTAAAGTTTCTGAAACAAAAAGATCTATAGCAAAATTAAAAACTTACTTGGAGGAAAATAGTGCCTAAAAAAATATTATCAGGCGTTGTAATAAGCGATAAACCAAATAAATCTATAACTGTTTTGGTTGAAAGAAAATATCAACATCCTCTACTTAAAAAAGTTATAAAATCAAAAAAAAAATACAATGTCCATGATGAACAGAATAAATTCAAAAATGGAGATAAAGTTAAAATAATAGAATGTAAACCTTATTCTAAAACTAAAAAGTTTGAGGTTATGGGAGATCATAAATGATACAAGTTCAGACTGAATTAATGGTTGCAGATAATACAGGGGCAAAAAGAATTGAGTGTATTAAAGTTTTAGGTGGATCAAAAAGGAGATATGCAAGTATAGGTGATACAATAGTTGTTGCAATTAAAGAAGCAATTCCAAAGGGAAAAGTTAAAAAAGGATCTGTACATAAAGCCGTTGTTGTAAGAGTTAAAAAAGGCATTCATAGAAATGACGGTTCAAAGGTTAAATTTGATAATAACGCAGCTGTTCTGACCGATGATAAAGGCGAACCTATTGGAACAAGAATATTTGGTCCTGTTACTAGAGAACTAAGAAACAAAGGGCAAATGAAAATAATCTCTTTGGCACCGGAGGTACTTTAAATGATAAAAAAAGGCTTGAAAGTTAAAGTGTTGGTTGGGAAAGATAAAAATAAAGAAGGAGAGATTATTGAGCTCGATAGAACTAATTTTAGAGCTAAAGTTAAAGGATTAAACATAATAAAAAAACATGTAAAAACTACTAAAGAAAATAAAGGTGGAATTTTTGATAAAGAAAACTTTATACACTTTTCAAATCTTAGGATTATTGATGATAATAAACAAAAAAAAAATGAGAACAAAAAATGATACCACGTTTAAAAGAAACATTTAAAAAAGAAATACAGCAAGAGTTAAAAAACAAGTTCGGATATAAAAATATTTATATGGTTCCTGAAATTAAAAAAGTTGTTATTAATATGGGGCTTGGTTTAGACGGAAACGATAATAAAATTTTAAAAAGCTGTGAAGACGATATGTCAAAAATATCTGGTCAAAAACCAGTTGTCACAAAATTTAAAAAGTCTATATCAAATTTTAAAACAAGAAAAAATACCAACGCAGGTATTAAATCAACTTTAAGAAAAAATAAAATGTATGAATTTATTGATAGATTAGTAAATATAGCACTTCCAAGAATTAAAGATTTCAGAGGATTAAGATTAAATGGATTCGATAAGTTTGGAAACTATACTTTTGGAGTTAAGGAACATATTATATTTCCTGAGGTAAACTTTGAAAAGGTTGATAAAATTAGAGGCTTAGATATTACAATTGTCATAAAAAGTAGAAGTGTTAATGATAGCCTTGAATTATTAAAAAAATTTAATTTCCCATTTATAGAAAGCAAAGGTAATTAATATGGCAAAACTAAGCTCAGTTAACAAAAATAATCGGAGAATTAAGCTTTCAGACAAATACTTTAAAAAAAGAAAAGATTTAAAAAAAATTATTATGAATAAAAAACTTGGTTTAGAGGAAAGATTTAAGGCGCAACAAAAACTGTCTAAACTCCCAAGAAATTCCTCAAAAACAAGAGTTATGAATAGATGTCAAATTACAGGTAGACCCCATGGTGTTTACAGAAAATTAAAAATATCTAGGATAGCTCTGAGAAAATTAGGCTTAGAGGGCAAAATCCCTGGAATGGTAAAATCAAGTTGGTAGAAAGGATATTATATGAGTTTAAGTGATCCAATTGGAGATATGTTAGCAAGAATTAAAAATGCTCAAATGAGAGCTCACAAGATTGTAAAAATGCCGTCATCTAAATTTAAAGTAAAAATAGCTGAAGTTTTAAAAAATGAAGGATTTATAAAGGATCATAAAATCATAGATGAGAATAATAAGTCACAGATTAATATCTATTTAAAATATAGCTCTGGTAGCCCTGTTATTAATTCTATTGAAAGGGTATCAAGACCAGGAAGAAGAATTTTCTCTAGTGCTGAAAGTTTGCCAAAAATAAACAACGGATTAGGCATAGCCATAATCTCCACTCCAAAAGGCGTTATGAGTGACGTTAATGCAAGAAAGCAAAAAATTGGTGGTGAAATAATTTGTAAGGTATTTTAATGTCTAAAATAGGTAAATTAAGTATTTCAATTCCTGAAAAAGTAAAAGTTGCTTTAAATGGCAACCTATTAAATATTGAAGGTCCATTAGGAAAAAAAGTATTAAATTTGGATCTCAAAATATTTGATTTAAATATATTAGAAGGTAAGGAAGTATCGATTAAACCAAAAATTATCGACGAAAATACAAAAAAACTTTGGGGAATGAATAGAAGTTTGCTAAATAACGCAATCATAGGTGCTAGTACTGGATATGAAAAAACATTGGAGCTTTCTGGTGTAGGATATAGAGCTGCTATAAAGGGAAAAGTTTTAAATTTACAACTTGGATTTAGTCACGATATTAATTTTGATATACCTGACGATTTAAAAATTACAGTTGAAAAACAGACAATAATTAAAATAAGTGGAAGTGACAAACAATTAGTTGGAATGACAGCATCGAAAATTAAATCCATTAGACCTCCTGAGCCTTATAAAGGCAAAGGAATTAATGAAAAAGGACAATATATTCTAAGAAAAGAAGGCAAAAAAAAATAATGAAGTTATCAACATCACAAAGAAAAAAATTTAGAGTTAGAAACAAGCTTAAAAAGTATTCTTCAGTCAAGAGGTATAGATTAACTGTGTCTAGATCTTCCAAAAATATTAGTGCTCAAATTATTGATGATTTTAAAAAAATAACCTTGTTATCAGCTACATCAAATCAAAAGTCGTTAAAAGATACTAAAAAAACCAAAAGTGAAGTCTCAACTATTGTAGCTGAAAACCTTGCAAAAAAAGCAAAAGAACTAAAAATTAACAAAATCTATTTTGACAGAGGTATTTATAAATATCATGGAAGAGTCAAAATTTTTGCAGACACACTTAGAAAAAATGGGATGGAGTTTTAATCAATGGAAAAAAATAATGAACTTTTAGAAAAACTTGTTCATATAAACAGGATTACAAAAGTTGTAAAAGGTGGTAGGAGATTTGGTTTTTCAGCATTGGTAGTAGTTGGTAATCAAAATGGCAAAATTGGTATAGCTCACGCTAAAGCAAAACAAGTGCCTGATGCTATTAAAAAGGCAAATGATTTAGCGAAAAGAAATCTGATACAAATTCCATTAAGAGAAGGTAGGACTATACATCATGATATTTACGGAAAAGATGGTGCAGGTAAAATAAAGTTAAGATCAGCCCCCAAAGGTACAGGTATTATTGCTGGAGGACCCGTTAGAGCAGTATGTGAGGTTCTAGGAATAAAGGATATTGTCGCTAAATCTATAGGCACATCTAATCCTCATAACGTTATTCGCGCATGTATGAAAGCACTTTCGAAACAAAATTCACCAAAGAATATATCTAATTTAAGAAACAAGAAAATTTCAGAAATAGTGGAGAAAAGAGGATAATGACATCATTAAACTCAACGTTGAGGATTAAAAAAAAGAAAATTAGGGTTGGCAGAGGTATAGGCTCTGGAAAAGGCAAAACTGCTGGTAGAGGAGTAAAAGGTCAAAAATCAAGGTCAGGTGTTGCTATAAAAAGTTTTGAAGGTGGTCAAATGCCTTTATTTAGGAGATTACCTAAAAGAGGATTTAATCCTATTCCAAATACTAAAATTGCAACTTTTAACTTAGACAAATTGCAGAATTTGATTGAGAAAAACAAAATTAAATCAGAGGATACTATTAATCTTGATTATTTAATTAAAAATAAGTTAATTAAAAAAACCTTTAATAGATTAAAAATTCTTGGAAGTGGAGATTTAAAAACAAAATTAAATATAGAGGCAAATTTTATTTCAAAAAATGCAAAAATTAAACTGGATAAACTTGGTTGCTCTGTATCAATAAAAACTATTAGTTAATGAGCGCTTCATCAAATAATGATTTAAGAAACAGAGTTCTTTTTACTATTTTAGTTTTATCAATTTATAGATTGGGTACATTTATACCATTACCAGGAATCGACCCAGAACAACTAAAAATTTTAATGGAGGGTAACCAAAAAGGATTACTTGGCATGTTTAATGTATTTGCAGGCGGTGCAGTAAGTAGAATGGCTATATTTGCACTTGGTATTATGCCCTATATTTCTTCATCAATTATTGTACAGCTGCTAACAGGTGTATCTGAATATTTTAAAAATCTTAAAGCACAGGGTGAGACGGGTAGACAGAAAATTACTCAAATCACCAGATACGGAACTGTTCTTTTGGCCACAATACAAGGATTCGGTTTAGCTGTTGGACTTGAATCCTCTTCAAATTTAGTAATTAACCCTGGATTATTTTTTAAAATTTCAACGGTTACTACTATAGTTGCTGGTACAATTTTTTTGATGTGGTTAGGTGAACAGATAACACAAAGAGGAATAGGTAATGGAATATCTTTAATTATTTTTTCAGGTATTGTTGCTGAAATTCCTAGAGCATTAGTTACAACATTTGAATTAGGTAGAACCGGAGCTATATCAACTACTATGATCATAGGTATTTTTATTTTATTGGTAGCAACAATTATGTTTATTGTTTTTATGGAAAGAGCTTTAAGAAAAATTTTAATAAATTATCCAAAAAGACAAATGGGTAATAAGATGTTTGGTGGTGAGTCGTCCCATTTACCTTTAAAAATTAATTCAGCTGGAGTAATACCAGCAATTTTTGCATCTGCTCTTTTATTATTGCCTGTTACATTTTCAAATTTTAATGTTTCTGAAAGCGAAACTTTCTTAAATATAAGTTCTTTTTTTTCACAAGGACAACCTTTGTATATGCTTCTATATGCATCAGGTATAATTTTTTTTACATTTTTTTATACTTCAATAACATTTAATCCTAATGAAACAGCAGAAAATTTAAGAAAGTATGGTGGTTTTATTCCTGGAATAAGACCAGGAGAAAGTACAGCACTTTATATTGATAATATTTTAACAAAACTTACAACAATTGGTGCATTGTATTTAACTTTAGTTTGCTTAATGCCAGAGTTTTTAATTGCAAATTATCCAATCCCTTTTTATTTAGGAGGAACATCAATTTTGATTGTTGTTGTCGTAGCTATAGATACGGTGACACAAATTCAAACCAGATTAATGAGTTCACAATACGAGCAATTAATAAAGAAAACTAAGTTTGGAAGATAGTGAATATAATAATTTTTGGACCACCAGGTGCTGGCAAAGGCACACAAGCAAAAAATCTAGTTAAAAAATTAAATAGTTTCCAAATATCTACTGGAGATATGTTGAGAGAGGAAATTAAAAAAGATACAGATATTGGAAAAAAAATTGTTAACAATATGAATAATGGAAAATTTGTAGATGATGATATTGTTAATAAACTACTTGAAAAAATAGTATCCGATGACACTAAAAAAAATAGACTAATATTTGATGGTTATCCAAGAACAATTAATCAAGCAAAAAATCTTGAGAAACTATTAAATAGCTCAAATCAAAAAGTAGATTTTGTATTTTTTTTAAATGTTAATAAAGATGCAATTATAAAAAGAATAGAAAAAAGAAAAATTTTAGAAAAACGGTCTGATGATGACTTTAAAACTATTTTAAAAAGATACGATGCATACATGGAGGTGACAAAACCAGTCTTAAAATATTATTCGAAAAAGAATAATTTTCATGAGGTAGATGGATCGATGGAAATAATGAATATATCACAAAAAATTGAGGAAATACTTAACGTTTAACACATTGACATTAAAACATCTTCTTATATAAAAGGCTAAATTTTATCACAAATATATGGCTCGTATTGCAGGTGTAAACATTCCTCAGAATAAACTCGTAAAAATTGGACTAACTTATATTTATGGTATAGGACATAAATTTTCAAATGATATCTGTAATTCACTATCTATACCAAGCACAAAAAGAGTTAATGAACTAACTGATGAGGAAATATTAAAAATCAGGGAGTACATAGATAAAAATTTTACAGTAGAGGGAGATTTAAGAAGAGATAAATCTTTTAGTATTAAAAGATTAATTGATCTTGCCTCATATCGAGGATTACGACATAAAAAAAAACTTCCAGTAAGAGGTCAAAGAACCAGATGTAATGCTAGAACTCGGAAAGGAAAAGCTATAGCTATAGCAGGGAAAAAACTAACCCCATTAAAGAAATAAAATGCCAAAAGAAAAAAAAGTTGACGAAAAAAAAGATTTAGAAAATAAAGATAAAATTGATAAAAAAAGTTCTTATTCAAAAAAAAAAAAGATTAAGAAAGTAATAACGAATGGAATTGCATATGTGCAATCTACTTTTAATAATACGATAGTATCAATAGCAGATACTAACGGTAATGTTATATCATGGGCTTCTTCTGGACAAAAAGGATTTAAAGGTTCTAGAAAGTCAACACCTTATGCTGCTCAAGTTGCAGCTGACTCAGCAGCAGCTAAAGCTCTTGAGTATGGAATGAAAGTTTTGACGGTTGAAATTAAAGGTCCTGGTTCTGGGCGCGAAACTGCTCTTAGAGCACTTCAGTCAAGAGGTTTTAAAATTTTATCTATAAAAGATACAACTCCATTGCCTCATAATGGAACAAGACCACCAAAGAAAAGGAGAGTATAAATGGAAAATGCTGACGTAAATATTAAAAATTGGAAATCATTAATTAAACCTTCAAAGTTAGATGTAAAACTTAGTGATGATAAATCATACGCAAAAATTACAGCAGAACCCTTGGAGAAAGGTTATGGACTAACTTTAGGAAATTCTTTAAGAAGAATATTGCTTTCATCTATTAGAGGTACCGCAGTTACAGCAATCCAAA
>CACJTN010000011.1 GCA_902596325.1 uncultured Pelagibacteraceae bacterium | reverse complement strand
CAAATTTTTTAACTATATCTTCAATAATTTCTAAATTTACTATTTCACCAGTTAAAGCTCCATCTAGATCTATAATATGTAAATTTTTAAAACCACTATCCTTATACTTGCGAGCTTGTTCAACAGGGGACATTTCATACTCAGTTTTATTATCAAAGTTTCCTTTAACTAATCTTACACATTTTTTGTCTTTAATATCTATCGCGGGAAAAATTTTCATTTATAAATTTATAAAATTATTAACTAATTTTAGACCAGTTTTATCGCTTTTTTCTGGGTGAAATTGTGTTCCAAATATATTTTCTTTTTCAACTGAACAAACTACTTTTGTTGAATAATCAGTAATTGATGAAATAACTTTATCATCAGTAGGTATAAACTCATAACTATGAACAAAGTACATATGAGAATTGTTTTCTATACTTTTAAAAATCTTACTATCTTTCACAATATTAATTTGATTCCAGCCAATATGAGGAAGTTTATATTTTCCGTTCTGATTATCGATTTTTGATACTTTTCCTGATATCCAGCCTAAGCCTTTTGTTTCTGTTTCTTCGTAGCCAACATCAGCGAACATTTGTAAACCTACACAAATACCTAGTAATGGTTTTTTTTTATTAATTGCGAATTCATTCAGTTCATCCACTAGACCACTGATGTTATTTAAAGCATCAATACAACTTTTAAAAGAACCCTGTCCTGGCAAGACTACTTTATCACTTGAACTTATTTTTTTAATGTCAGATGTGACTTCAATATTTACTTTATCTTTAGCTACTTCTTTAAACGAATTGATGACAGAACTTATATTACCTGATTTGTAATCAACAATAGATAGTTTCATTAATTCTTTAATTTTATAAAGAACCTTTTGTGGATGGAATAGCTGTTTTATTTCTTGGATCTATCTCCATTGCAGTTCTTAATGATCTAGCTAGGCCTTTAAAGCACGACTCGATAATGTGGTGACTATTATCACCATAAATATTTTCTACGTGTAAAGTAATTCCTGCTGACTGAGAGAATGCCTGAAACCACTCTTTAAAAAGCTCTGTATCCATTTCACCTAATTTCTCTACCTTTAATTTTACATTCCAAATTAAGTAAGGTCTATTTGAAACATCTATTACTACTCTTGTTAAAGCTTCATCCATAGGTATTAAAGCGTGGGAGTAGCGTCTAATTCCCTTGAATTTATTAGATGCTTTTTTTAAACATTCGCCAATTGCAATACCAGAATCTTCTGTTGTATGGTGAAGATCAATATGAGTATCTCCTTTAGCTTTTATATTCATATCAATTGAAGAGTGTTTTGATAATTGTTCAAGCATGTGATTAAGAAAACCTATTCCAGTATCAATTTTATATTTACCCTTACCATCAATATTCATATCGACAGATATGTTGGTTTCTTTTGTTTTTCTATTTATTTTAGCTTTTCTCTTCATTTTTAAACAACATATATAGCGATTATCTCGCTATATCAATAATAGTCTCGTCCCCTTGAAGTATAAAAAATAATCTCCATCTAATAGTCATGACAACAATTGTATTAGTAAGAAAAAATAATGACGTAGTTGTGGCGGGCGATGGACAAGTTAGTATGGGAAATACTGTTATTAAAAGCACAGCTAAAAAAGTTAGGAGAATTGAAAAAAGAGATGTCGTAGCTGGATTTGCAGGATCAACAGCTGACGCACTAACTTTATTTGAGAGATTAGAGTCAAAATTAGAAAAACATGCAGGTAATCTTTCTAGATCTGCTGTAGAATTAGCAAAAGATTGGAGAACTGATAAATATCTGAGAAGATTAGAGGCTTTAATGGCTGTGGCAGATAAAGAAAAGAGTTTTATAATCTCTGGTACAGGAGATGTTTTAGAACCAGAAGGTGATATTATTGGAATAGGTTCAGGTGGAAATTATGCATTAGCGGCTGCAAAGGTTTTAATGGATACCGATATGTCCGCAGAAGAAGTTGCAAAAAAAGCAATTAAAGTAGCTTCTGATATATGTGTATTCACAAATAATAATTTAAATATTGAAAAAGTATAATGGAAAAATCAAACGTAACAACCTTAAAACCTAAAGATAAAAAAGAGGAAAAAGAAAATTTAACCACTTCTCTTTCCCCAAGAGAAATAGTCTCAGAACTAGATAGATTTGTTGTAGGACAAAATAAAGCCAAAAGAGCAGTTGCAATAGCTTTAAGAAATAGATGGAGAAGACAAGCATTAACTGGAGATATGAAAGATGAAGTTTTACCTAAAAATATCTTAATGATAGGTCCAACAGGTGTGGGTAAAACAGAAATTTCAAGAAGACTATCAAAACTTGCTGAAGCTCCTTTTGTAAAAGTAGAAGCTACAAGATTTACCGAAGTAGGTTATGTAGGTAGAGATGTTGAACAAATAGTTAGAGATTTATTAGAAATAGCAATCTCAATGGAGAAAGTTAAAAAAAGAAAAGAAGTTAAAGCTCAAGTACAAAAATTAGCTGAAGAAAGAGTTCTAGACGCATTAGTTGGTCCAAAAGCAAGTGTTGCTACAAGAGAGAGTTTCCGAAAAAGATTACGAAGTGGCGATTTAGATGATAACGAGATTGAAATTGCTGTGAGTGAAAGCGGAGGTATGCCTTCATTTGAAATTCCAGGAATGCCTGGAGCAAATATTGGGATGATTAATATTTCAGATATGCTTGGAAAATCTATGGGCAGTAAGCCAAAAAGAAAAAAAATGTCAGTAAAAGAATCCTATGAAATTTTAATGAATGAGGAGTCGGATAAACTTATAGAGCAAGATAAAATCATAAAGTCTGCCAAAAATACTACAGAAAATAATGGAATTGTTTTTCTAGATGAGATAGATAAAATTTCTGCGAGAACAGATAGAGTTGGTGGTGACGTTTCAAGAGAAGGTGTTCAAAGAGATTTATTGCCGTTAATAGAAGGTACAACTGTTAGCACTAAATATGGGCCTGTCAAAACTGATCATATTTTATTTATAGCATCTGGTGCTTTTCAACTTGCAAAACCTTCAGATCTGTTACCAGAATTACAGGGAAGACTCCCTATTCGAGTTGAGCTTGATCCACTAACAAGTGAAGATTTCAAAAGAATACTTAAAGAACCTGATAACAGTTTAATAAAGCAATACAAAGCTCTCCTTCAAACTGAAAAAGTCGAATTGGAATTTACAGAAGACGGTATAAATACAATTGCCGATATTGCAATGGAAGTAAACTCAACAGTAGAGAATATAGGTGCGAGAAGATTACATACTATTATTGAAAGAGTATTAGATGAAATTAGTTTTACCGCAACTGATAAGGCTGGAGAAAAAATTGTAGTAGATTCAAAGTATATTAACAAAAATTTAGGTGAATTGACTAAAGATACCGATTTATCTAAGTTTATTTTATAACTTTATATTCAAAGTTTTGAGTTTCATCATTCACTTGTAATTCAACAGCACCATTTCTTAGATGAAATTTCCTAGCCATTTCAGTTAATGGTGAAAGAGTAACTAATCTGTTTAAATGATTTGACTTTTTAATCATTTTATAAACTTCTTTTACAATAAGTTTACCTCCACCTTTTTTTTTTGACCAAACGGTATAAGCTATAGCGATTTTACCCACATTTTGATCTCTATGTGCACTTTGCAAAAACGCATCTTTACTTAATAGATCTAATTCATCTACGGTTTTGGGAATATTATTTGTAAAAGCAAAACACATTACAGCATGGATTTCACCTTGATATTTCACACCATAAATTTTTCTTCCAAAACTTGTTCTAAATTCGTTGCTTAGCTCAGGCCTTACAGGATCATCGCTTGTATCACATTTTTCGAGTTCAACTAGTTCAGCACCTTTAACCCAATCAAAAAAGTTTTTTATCTTTTTTTCTAAATTTTCTTTAACTTTAAATAAGTTTTCTTTATTTTTAGAAATATTTTTTTTTATTTTTTCGTTAAGATCATTTGTTTTATTTTTTATATCTATTTTCATTATTTTTTTACTTTTAGGTAAATAGAAAAGTCCCCACTATTTAAATTTTGGATATCATCGTGATCTATTTTTTTTATCATATCAACTAATTCTTTTTCTCCCTGAATAAACTCAGGTACTGAATATTTTAAAATTCCTAATTTATTTGATTTATAAGGGTCTTTTATATTATTTGAACGATTTCCTTTCCCAGTTATAATTTTTAATTTTTTAATACCATTATTGTAAGAGTTTATTATCAAATTCTTGACTGCAATATTTGCATCTCTGAGCCCATAACCATGCAAATCTAAAGTCTCTTCATATTTTGGTTTTTTTTTATAAATTTTATTATCTTTGTCTTCCAATCTCTCATTGCTTTTGATAAAATTTTCCCAGTCTTTTTTATCTTTGTCTGAAATTTTATTGTTCAATTAAACTTGAGTGTCTATTAATAACCAATTTGGATTATTAGTCGTAACATCTTTTTGAAATTTCCACGTATCATAAACCTTTTTAATTTTATCAGGATCGCCAGAAATTACTTTTTTTTCTTTATCTTTTATAGATGAAATTATTTCACTAACAAAATCAACTGTTACCTCTAGAAAATTATTTTTTTGTTCGTGATCTTTTATATTTGATGAATTGATACCAATAAAGGTTGTATCAGAAGTATAGCCTTTAGAATCTCTCTCTTTTATTGCATCACTAAATTCGTCATAAACTTTTTTGTTTAGTAAATTTTTAATATCTTTAAGGTTTCCCTTAGAAAAGTTTGTTATAATTGTTTCGTATGCAATATTAGCACCTTTTAAAAACTCCTTTTTTTGTGCATCATCGAAGGAATTTATATCTACTTTTTTTTCGGCTTTTTTAGGCTGAAAATCATGAGGAAAGCTTGTTGAAATATCCTCTTCATATCCTGTTTTTTTTCCCAAAATCCCTCTTAGCCTCAAAAATATGAAGCCAGCAATCATTGCTAAAAGTATAATATCAATGTATTCAAAACTATAACTCATATTAATATAATATTTATTATGTTAGACAATTTCAACTGACAATTTACATTAAAGACAAATGAACACAGCGCTTATTCTAATTATTTTAATACCAATTATTGAAATTTATCTATTTATTAAGATTGGATCGCAAATAGGAGCTTTCAATACCATTTCTCTAATATTTATAACTGCTATACTTGGTGTATGGTACGCACGATATGAGGGTTTTAACACTTTAAAATCTGGATTAAGCCAACTAATTAAAAACGAATTACCACTTTATGAGATAATTTCTGGTGCTGCTCTAGCTGTTGCAGCTATTCTTTTAATAATCCCAGGTTTTGCTACTGATTTCTTGGGTTTAATAATGATATTCCCTCCTACAAGAAAGTTGTTATTTGGGAAAATATCAAAAAATTATTCCAAAAGAAAAAATTATAATGATAAAATTATTGAAGGAGAGTCTGAAGATTTGGATGACAAGAAATAAAAATGGATAAAAAATTCGAGATTATACTAAGTTTCATAAAAGATCTTTCCATAGAAACTCCGGATGCAGAAACACTTTTGTTTGTAAGAGAAAATATTGATAAGTACCAACTAGGGATTGATATATCTTCAAAACCTTTAAAAAATAAAATGATAGAAGTCAGCACAAAACTATCATTCAGAGACAAGAGCACTAATGAAAAAAAATCTGTATTTGAAATAGATTATGCATCTGTTGTCAAAATCGATGAAGGTGTGAATGATAAAAAAGAACTTGGTAAAATATTACTCTGTGATGTCCAAAAAGAAGTCTATCCAGAATTAGAAACCATATTTGTAAATCTAATAAATAAATCTGGTTATCCAAATATTAAGTTCGAAAAAAAAGTAGATTTTGAGAAATTATATAGTGATAAATTAAACTAGAAATAATTTTTTTTCATTTTACTTTTAATAAAACTTTTATGTAGTTCGAACTCTTCTTTAGAGATTGGTACAACTTTTTTTGAATAATCTTGATTGCTAATATTTTTTAAATTTTCTTCTACAATGTTTTGTGTTGAAAAGTTTAAAGACGGCTCTTTTTGATCTAATAAATTTATATAAACTTTTGATAACAATTCGCAGTCGATTAAGGCATTGTGTTTTTCTCTTCTTGAATTATCAATACGAAATCTCTTACACAGTGCGTCTAGACTTGCATTTGATCCAGGATATTTTTCTCTTGCTAACGTTAAAGTATCTACAACATTACTATCGTCTAGTTCTTTTTTTCCAATTAATTTTAACTCATTATTAATATGAGAAATATCAAATTCTGCATTATGAATTATAATCTTTTTTCCATCAATAAATTTTAGGAAGTCTTCGGATATTTGTTTAAAACTTTGTTTATCAGATAAGAATTCATCAGAATAACCATGCACCTTAAAAGCACTTTCTGAAACTTTTCTTCCTGGATTTAGAAAACAGTGAAAAATTTTTTTAGTTGGAATTAAATTGTCTAATTCTATGCATCCTATCTCAACAATTCTATGACCTTCCTTTACAGATAAGCCTGTAGTTTCTGTATCTAGAATAACTTCTTTCATTATATTCCTAATTTTACTTTTAGCTCATTTAATTGTTTGTTAACAAATTCTTTTTTAAAGTTATTTTTAATTACAAAATTACATTTTTTTTTTTTATACACAGAAGGTAACTGATTTTTAGTCATTATCTTATAAGTTTTTTTATTAAAATTTTTTCTACTCTTTAGTTTATTAATTATTTCATTCGTTTTGGCATCAACATAAACTAAAATTATATCTTTTATTTTGATATTATTTTCTAGCAATAAGGGAATATCTAGTACTATAACTTTTTTCTTAGAATATTTTTTCAAAAATTTTTTTAATTCCGCTCTAACAATTGGATGGACTATTTTACCTAATTTTTTTAAATTATTTTTATTTTTGTTTACAATTCTTTGTAATTCTTTTTTATCTATTGGAAATTTTGTGATCTGATTAGGAAATATTTTTTTAATACTATTATAAAACTTTTTATTTTTTTTATAAATTTTATTTACCTCTTTATCAGCATTAAAGTTAAATTTAGTAATTTTATTAGCGATGTACGTCTTTCCTGATCCAATTTTTCCTATAATACCAATGATTATCATTCGCTTACAATTGTTATTGTCTCTTTATCGATATTAGGCATAACTTTATGCCACAATGTGAAAGATTGATGAGCTTGATAAATAAACATCATTTTACCATTTTCTACAATATGCATCATCTGTCTCGCACTCTTAAGAAATTTGGTTTCTTCAGGATTGTAAATCAAATCATAAAAAAGAATTTTTTTCTTTATACTTTCGAAATTTAAACCTAAGTCATCTCCTTTATTCAGTCCGAGACTGGTTGCATTAATTATCATATCAAAATCTCTAATATCCCCCCAGTCAATGATCTCTATATATTCCAATTTTTCTTTAATTTTTTGTGCTTTTTCTTTAGTTCTATTCATTAAGAAAATATTTTTAGTATTTAAATTCTTTAGGGCACTTATTACAGAAGGAACAACTCCACCAGCACCTAGAATTAAAACATTTTTATTTGAAGTATCAAATTTTATATGTCTAATAGCTAATTCAAAACCTGCTATATCTGTATTATGACCCACTAATTTATTATTTTCTAAATATACTGTATTGACTGATTGTGTATTTTGTGCTTCTGGGCTTAATTTTTCTAAAAAAGGGATTATCAACTGTTTGAATGGAACTGTTACGTTCAATCCAGATATTTCGCCGGTTTTAACTTTTTGAACTATTTTGTTTAGGTTGTCTTTTTCTAAGAGTAATTTTTCATATTTCGCATTTAAATTATGTTTTCTAAACCAAAAATTATGCAGCTTTGGTGAAAGAGAATGACTTATTGGATTGCCAATAACAAAATATTTTTTCATTTTTGTATTCGAATTTTGCCTTTTAACTTATGGATTATAAATAAAGCTATTGCAGTTAATACTGCAAATACTTCTAAAGCATGGCCTGAGCTTCCTAAAATTAATTGGACAAAAGCAAATATTATACAAACGACGAACCAAACTAATACTAACATTATAAATTTTTTAAATAGTTTTTTAATTCACGAATCGGCAAACCCATAATTGTGTCTTTATCTCCTTCTATATTACTAAATAAATTTTTACCCTCTCCTTCAACTTGATACACATTATAAGAATATAGATTTTCATCCGTAATTTTTGAAAGATATTCAGATAATTCTTTATCACTAAATTTTTTCATAGTTAACAATGCTTTATCTGTATGGTTCCAGATCATTGATCCGTTCTTTGAAATGCACAGCGAGCTTATTAAATAATGCTTATTATTATTGAGTTTTTTTAAAATTTTCATTGCCTCTAGCCTATCCTTTGGTTTAGAAATAATATTATTTTGTAGATCTATTACACTGTCCGCTCCTAGAACTATTTTTTCTGGGTTGCTGTTACTAACTTTATTAGCTTTTAATTCTGCTAAGTTTTTTGAAACTATTTCTGGGGAAGCTCCTTCTTTAATAAGACTTTCTTTTACAGGCTCCTCGTCTACATTTGATGGTTGGACCTCACAAAATATACCGTTATTTTCAAGGATATTTTTTCTTACTTTACTTTTCGAGGCTAAGATAATTTTATTCATTTCTACTATTTATCTCATGTATCTTGATTATTGATGCCGCAGTTTCTTCTACGGACTTTCTTGTAACATCAATGACTGGCCACTTATATTTTTTAAATGTTTTTCTAGCAGCCTTTACTTCTTCTGATATTTTTTTTAAATTTGTATAATCTGTTTTCTCATTTTCTTTCAAAGATCTTAATCTGTTTTTTCTAAGATCAATCAAACGTTCTGGATCGGTTGTTAACCCAACGACACAAATTTTTTTTTTATTTTTTTTTATCTTTTCTGGTATAGAGTTTTCGTTGACTAAGGGAATATTTGAAGTCTTATAACCTCTATTGGCCAAATATATTGATGTAGGTGTTTTGCTTGTTCTGCTTACGCCAAGTAAGATTATGTCAGATTCCTCTATATCTTTAACATCGTTTCCATCGTCATGTCTCATAGTAAATTGTATTGCTTCTACACGTTCATAATATTCTTCATTTAATTTATGTTGCCTGCTTGGAATATTTAAAGATTGTTTATTTAGTATTTTTGAAAAATTTTCTATTAATTCTCCTAAAACACCAAAACAAGGAATGCTATTCTTTTCTGACAATTCATTTAAAAATAGAGCAAGCTTCTGATCGACCAAAGTATAAAGAATAATGGTATTTTTTTTTGTTTTGGCCTCTTTTAATATTTCTGAGATTTGGTTCTCTGTTCTGGTAAATGAAAACTGCTGAGTTTTATAAGAAAAATTTTTGAATTGAGCCTTCAAAGCTGTAAAAATTCTATCTATAGTTTCACCGGTTGAATCAGATATTAGGAATATTTCATGTGTATTCTTCATGTATAAAATTTAACAAAATAACTTAAATTTTGCTTTTAGTGTCATTTAATAGATTTTATTATAATTAGCATCCTCTTATTAACAAAGTTTTAGATATTGTATAAAACAATACATTATTTTTTATAAAATTTAATATTCTCTTATAAACCTTGAAAAACAACATTTTTTCACATTTGTTTATTTTATAAAGAGTTTATAACTTGTGAAAAAATAATAATTAAACTAATTCACAATACATAATACTAATAAAGTTAAATACTTATATATATTTATTAATGGAGAAAATAAAACAAGTTATTGAAAATAGAGATGTCAAAATCAAGCCTATATGGTTGATGAGACAGGCAGGAAGGTATCTACCTGAATTTAGAGAAATTAGATCAAAAAACCAAAACTTCATAGAGTTGTGCTTAAATGAAACATTAGTTCCTGAAATAACCCTCCAACCTTTAAAAAGGTTTGATCTAGATGCCGCAATTATTTTTTCAGATATTTTAATGCTACATTATGGTTTAGGTCAGTCAGTTAAATTTAAAAAAGATTTTGGTCCTATGTTAGGAGATATTAATGATGTAGATTTAAATAATGTTACCGAGAAGAATTTTATAAAAAATCTTGAACCTGTTTATGAATCTATGAATAATTTATCTAAATCCTTAAAGGGTGGAGATAAAAGTCTTATCGGTTTTGTGGGGGCACCGTGGACAATTCTAATTTATATGCTAAACCGTCAGTCACCAAAAAAAAACTTGTCAAATGATCTTCATAATATTGATAAAAAAAAATCATTATCTAAAATAATAACGAAATATTTAAAAATTCACATTAGAGAACAAGTTAAATCTGGAGCAACAGTTATACAAATTTTTGATAGTTGGGCAGGTCTTGCAGCTAAAGATGATATTAAATCTATAATATATAATTGTTCAGCTGATTTAGTCGAGTTTACAAAGTCCCTTGGCGTTCCAGCGATATGTTTTCCAAGAGAAATAATAGACTATAAGGAATATGTATCTGAAGTTAATCCTAGTGCGGTAAACATTGATTATAATGTAGATATTAATTACATCTCAAAAAATATAAATATTCCTGTCCAAGGAGGATTAGATCCTAAATTCCTCTTGTCAGACAAGGAGACTTTGAAATCTGAAAGTTTGAAAATATTAGATATTTTTAAAGACTATCCATATATTTTCAATTTAGGCCATGGTGTCCTTCCAAAGACAGATCCAAATATGGTAGATTATTTAGTAAATATTGTAAAAGATTATTAAATGAAAAACGAACATCCAGAAGTTAAGTTTGGAAAGACAGGAGTATTGCTCATAAACTTGGGAACACCAGATTCAACTAACTGGTGGGATATAAGAAAATATTTAAAAGAGTTCTTATCAGACAGAAGAGTGATAGAAGTTAACCCCTTTCTTTGGCAAATAATCTTAAATCTTTTTATTTTAACCTTTAGACCATCAAAAACTGCAAAGGCTTATAAAAAAATATGGATGAAAGATAAAAACATGTCTCCTTTAAGATATTATACAGAAATGCAATCCTCTAAATTACACAACAAAATTTCAAATAAAAATATTGTTGTAGATTTCGCGATGAGGTATGGAAATCCAAGTATAAGATCAAAGATAAATTCTTTAAAAGATTTAGGGTGCGAGAATTTAATTGTACTACCTCTTTACCCGCAGTATGCAGCAGCAACGACAGCAACGGTGTGTGATGAAGTTTATAGATCGTTATCAAAAATGAGATGGCAACCTAGTCTTCAAATAATACCGCATTATGAGTCTGATCCTTTGTACATTAAAGCAATATGCAAATCTATTGAAGATAGAATTAGTAAAATCAATTGGAAGCCCGACATTATCATGGCTTCTTATCATGGAATTCCAAAAAAATATTTCGACAAAGGAGACCCATACCATTGCTATTGTCATAAAACGACAAGACTAATTTCTGAAAATATAAAGACTAGTATTCCAATCATGACGACCTTTCAGTCAAGATTTGGACCACAGGAATGGTTGCAACCTTACACTGATAAAACTCTAGAAAAGTTACCTAAAGAGGATAAGAAAAATATATTAGTTATTTGCCCAGGTTTTGCTTCTGATTGTGTTGAAACACTAGAAGAAATATCAATGGAAGGAAAAGAAAGCTTTTTAGGATCTGGCGGAAAGAACTTTGACTTTGTTCCATGTTTGAATGATAATGATGACCATATAAACTTATTTGCTAATTTAGTAAAAAAATACGTATAAAATGATAGATTCTTACTTAGTTTTAAAGTCATTACATTTAATTGCGGTTATTTCTTGGATGGCAGGCCTTTTGTATCTCCCAAGGATCTATGTTTATCACGTTGAGAATATAGAAAATCTCAGTGTTTCACAAATATTTAAAACAATGGAGAGAAAACTTTATTTTTTTATAATGTATCCCGCGATGGTGCTTTCGTGGATTTTTGCTTTGATAATGTTTCATAAAAATTCATCGCTTTTAAGCGCAGGATGGATGCATATGAAGCTGTTGCTTGTTATATTCTTAACAATATATCATTTTTATTTAGGCTCGTGCTTGAAAAGGTTTAAAAACGATAATAACAACAAAAGTTCAAAATTTTTTAGAATCGCTAATGAAATACCCACAGTTCTGCTAATATTGATTGTTTTTTTGGCTATTTTAAAGCCCTTCTAGGGTTGAAAATTTTGTAACTGTATATATATTATACTTATCTAACAAAAACCACCCCACAATATGAACATACAAGATCTTAAAAGTAAATCATCTGAAAGCCTTATTTCTGAAGCTGAAAAGCTTGGAATAGAAAACGCTAGTACTCTAAGAAGGCAAGAAATTTATTTTGCGATTTTAAAAAAATTAGCAGAAAAAGGCGAAGAAATAACAGGCGGCGGTGTCTTGCAATTGTTACAGGACGGCTTTGGTTTCCTTAGAGCAATGGAATCTAATTATCTACCTGGCGCTGATGATATTTACGTTAGTCCAAGTCAAATAAGAAGATTTGGTTTAAGAACAGGCGATACTGTTGAAGGTCCTATCAGAGCTCCAAGAGAAGGAGAAAGGTATTTTGCATTATTGCAGGTAAACAACATCAATTTTGGTGCGCCTGAGAACGTTAGACATAAGATTGCATTCGATAACTTAACACCACTATATCCAAATAAACAATTAGTAATGGAAGTTGAAACTACTAAGATCGAAAAAAAACCAGATTTAACACCTAGATTAATTGATTTAGTAAGCCCAATTGGAAAGGGACAAAGATCACTTATAATTTCCCCACCAAAAGCTGGTAAGACAATGATTCTGCAAAGTATTGCTAACTCTATTACAGCAAACCACCCCGAGTGTTACTTAATGGTTTTACTTATAGATGAAAGACCTGAGGAAGTTACAGATATGCAAAGAACTGTAAAAGGTGAAGTCATAAGTTCAACTTTTGACGAACCAGCTCAGAGACATGTAGCAGTTGCTGAAATGGTCATAGAAAAAGCAAAAAGATTAACGGAACATAAAAAAGATGTTGTAATTTTGCTAGATTCTATAACACGACTTGGAAGAGCTTATAATGCTGTTGTTCCTAGCTCTGGTAAAGTTTTAACTGGAGGTGTAGATGCCAATGCGCTTCAAAGACCTAAAAGATTTTTTGGTGCTGCAAGAAATATTGAAGAGGGAGGTTCATTAACGATAATTGCAACTGCACTAATTGATACAGGTAGCAGAATGGATGAGGTTATATTCGAGGAATTTAAAGGGACAGGTAATAGTGAAACTATTCTTGATAGAAAAATTTCAGAGAAAAGAATCTTTCCTGCTATGGATATAACAAAATCGGGGACAAGAAGAGAAGAGTTGCTTTTTAGTAAAAATGATTTGCAAAAAATGAATGTGTTAAGAAGAATAATAGCTCCTATGGGTTCAATGGATGCAGTCGAATTTATAAATTCTAAATTAAAAAATACAAAAAATAATGCTGAATTTTTCAATTCAATGAATAAACCCGCCTAAATTTATTTTGTATTTCATTGTTTATTGATTAAATTATTTAAATGGATTTAAACAAAGAAATACAAAAAATTCAGAACAATATTCAGTCAAAAAATATTGAACTAGCAATTTCACAATGCAACAAATTAATTCAAAAGTATCCCAACAATTCATTCCTACACAATCTCGGAGGTTTGGCACTTCAACAATTTAAGAAAATTAAACTGTCGGTAAATTATTTTCAAAAAGCGATCGATTTAGACCCAAAAAATCTAGCCGCAAAAAATAATCTTGCAAATTCTCTGAAAGTATTAGGAAAATTGGATTTAGCAGAAAAACTTTATAATGATATTCTTAAAATTAATCCTAATAATGTTAAATGTCTTAATAATTATGGTAACTTAAAACAACAGTTTAATGATTATGATGGCGCTATAGAATTTTATACTAAGGCATTATCTCAGGATCAAACAAATACAACAATTTTATTAAGCTTAGCGAGCTCTTATCAGGGCATTGGTAACTTCGATAAAGCAAAAGAGACTGTAAATATTATCATAAAAATTAACCCTAATATGATGTCAGCCCATAAATTATTAAGTGGCATTATAAATTATCAAGACGACCAAACACATCTAAATGACATGTTAGAGCTTTCTAAATCAAGATCTCTAACAGATAGTCAACATATTGATTTGTTTTTTGCGATTGGTAAAGCATATGAAGATTTAAAACAATATGAAAAATCTTTTGAATACATTAGAAAAGCAAATGAAATTAAAAATACAATTATAAATTACGATTTTGAGCAAGAAATAAATAAATTTAAAAGCATTAAAAATACTTTTAAAAACGTTGATTTTAAAAATACTATAAATAAAAATAGAGATTCAAATATCATATTTATTTGTGGTATGCCTAGATCGGGCACAACACTAGTCGAACAAATTATTGCTTCTCATAAAAAAGTATCTGGCGCTGGTGAATTAATATATTTACAAAAATCGATCGAAAAAATTTTTTTTAATAACAATATGCTGAATGAACAAACTGTCAGGGAAGATATTTTTGCTGAAAGAACAAAACTGAATGATGATTATTACGAATTACTTAATTTACACAATGTGAAGTCCAATTATATTACAGATAAAGCGCCACAAAATTTTAGATGGATAGGTTTTATTAAAATTTTTTTTCCAAACTCTAAAATTATTCATTGCACCAGAAATTCAAAAGATATTTGCTTATCCATTTTTAAAAATAGTTTTGCATCAACAGATATGAACTGGGGTTATACACAAGAAAATATAGCTAGGTACTATAATTTATATAAGGATATAATGAATTTTTGGAATGAAACTATCGGTGAATTCATTTACGAAATAAACTATGAAAAACTAATAAAAAATAAAGACAATGAAATTAAGAATTTATTAGATTTTTGTAATCTTGAATTTGACCCTGCTTGTCTTAATCATCATAAGAAGACAAAAACCCCTATAAAGACAGTTAGTGTGGCTCAAGCTAGAAAACCGATATATTCTTCATCAGTAGATAAAAATAAATTTTATGAAAGCAATCTAAGCAAAATGTTTTCTATGCTAGAATAATAAACATATATATATTAGTTTATTTTTATGACAATTTATGCTTTGTCCTCAGGTCTAGGACTATCCGGTTTAGCAGTTATTAGAGTTTCTGGTGAAGGAGCTCTTAATATTATACAGAAGATAACAAATGAGCAAATCCCTACCCCCAGAGTTGCAACATTAAGAAATTTAAGAAAATTCGGTAGTGATGAAATAATAGATAGGGGTATTATATTATGGTTTCCTGGACCTGGGAGCTACACAGGTGAAGATCTTATCGAATTGCATATTCACGGAAGCCTAGCAGTAATTAATGAAATTCAGAACACGCTGTCAAAATTTGAAAATTGTAGACTGGCTGAACCTGGTGAATTTACAAAATTGGCGTTTCAAAATGGTAAAATTAATTTGCTTGAGGCTGAAAGTATTGGAGATTTAATTTCAGCAGAAACTGAGATTCAGAGAAGACAAGCTATTGATATTATGTCGGGTCTTCAAGGAAAAAAATTTGAAAGTTGGAGATCAAGATTAGTAAAAATATTATCAAACTTGGAAGCTAAAATAGATTTTCCCGAGGAAGATTTGCCAAAAGACATACTAAGTGAAATTCACAAAATATCTAATGATGTAAAAAACGAAATTAAAAGAGCTCTAGATGATCAAAAAGTTGGCGAGAGGATTAGAGAGGGATTTAAAATAGCTATATTAGGTCCTGCTAATGCAGGAAAATCTTCATTACTAAATTACTTATCTAAGAGGGAAGTGGCAATTGTTTCAGAAATTGCAGGCACTACGAGAGATGTAATTGAAACACATCTTAATATAGACGGATATCCAGTTATAATGTCGGACACGGCTGGTATAAGAGATGCGCAAGATGAAATAGAAAAAAAGGGTGTTAAACTTGCTTTAAAAAAAGCTGAAAACGCTGATTTAAATATTGTAGTTATAGAGCCAAAAAGTGGCTATTTTACTGGTGTTTTGAAAGGTTTAGTGAATTCTGATAAAACTATTTTAATTGTAAATAAATCAGACCTTGGAACAAAAAATATAGAAAAAGAGTTAAGTAAATTTAATCCAATATATATCTCTATAATGAAAGAGACTAATGTTGATAAATTAATTTCAGAAATAAGAAATAAATTAAAAAATAAATTTGTTACATCGGACGATACAATAATTACTCGTGAACGGCATAGGCAACATTTAATTCAATGCTATGAAAATTTGGACAATTTTGAAAATAAAAAAAAAGAGGAGGAATTTGATAAAGCTGCTGAAGATTTAAGATTAGCTATAAGGCACCTAGGAATGATAGTTGGTAAAGTAGATGTTGAGGAGATATTAGGCTCAATATTTAATGACTTTTGCATAGGTAAATAGTCGTTAAAAGTTAAGGATTTTTAAAATAATTCCACTGTTTTCTTGTAATATTTAAGATCGATAATAAATTACTAATATGAAAAATGATTTATCATTTGATGTAGTAGTTATTGGTGGTGGACATGCTGGTTGTGAAGCTGCTGCAGCCTCAGCAAGACTTGGTGTTAATACAGCATTATTTACTCATAGCTTTGATACAATTGGAGAAATGTCATGTAATCCTGCAATAGGTGGTCTCGGCAAGGGTCATTTAGTTAGAGAAATAGATGCATTGGATGGTGTTATGGGAGTGGTGGCCGATAAATCTGGTATCCAATTTAGATTACTTAATAGAAGTAGAGGGCCGGCTGTGAGAGGACCCCGTACGCAAAGTGATAGATCTTTATATAAAAAATATATGCAAGAAATACTTGTAAACTATTGTAATTTATGTATTTTTTCTGACCCTGTAATAAAGTTTATTTTCAATAATAATGAGATAAATGGGTTTGAAACTCTTTCTGGTAAAGAAGTGAGATCTTCTAAGATAATTCTAACTACTGGCACTTTTTTAAATGGTCTCATACATATAGGTAATGAAAAGACCCCGGCGGGTAGATATGATGAAAAACCTACCACAGGATTAAGTGAGCAATTAAAAAAATATCAATTTAAAATTGGTCGACTTAAAACTGGAACACCACCGAGGCTTGATGCAAGAACGATTAATTTTGAAAATTTAGAAGAACAGAAAGCGGATGATGATCCATATTTTTTTTCTTTCTTAACATCGAAAAACATTAACAAACAAGTTTCGTGTCGTATGACTTACACTAACGAACTAGTTCATAAAATAATTTCTCAAAATATTAATCGAAGTGCAATGTATTCTGGAAACATAAAAGGAGTTGGTCCTAGATATTGTCCTTCTATAGAGGATAAAGTAATAAAATTTTCTGACAAACAAAGACATCAAATATTTTTAGAGCCAGAAGGTTTAGATGATAATACTATTTACCCAAATGGCATCTCAACTTCTCTACCATCTGATGTACAATCTGAAATATGCAGTAAAATCAATGGTTTAGAGAATGTTTCGATAATAAGACCTGGTTATGCTATAGAATATGATTTTATTGATCCTAGAGAGCTATTTTTAACATTAGAGTCAAAAAAAATAAAAAATTTGTATTTAGCAGGTCAAATTAATGGAACGACAGGTTATGAAGAAGCAGCTGCTCAAGGTTTAATTGCAGGAATAAATGCTGCTTTGTCCTTTAAAAAAGAGGAACCATTCATACTAGATAGATCTGAGGCTTATATTGGAGTTATGATTGATGATCTAGTAACAAAAGGTGTTGCTGAGCCATATAGAATGTTTACATCAAGGGCAGAGTATAGACTTTCTCTTAGATCAGATAATGCTGATTTAAGATTAACAGAAAAAGGGATAAATTTAGGAATTGTAGATAAAAAAAGGAAAGAAATATTCTTAGACAAAAATAAAAGACTCTCTGAAATCCAAGAAAAAATGGATAACTTAAAAATTTCACCTACAAAAGTGGAAAAATATGGAGTTAACATAGCAAAAGATGGAGTTAATCGAAGTGCCACCCAAATTCTTAGTCAAATGTCGGTAAATATGAGTAAAATTAGACAAATTTGGCCTGAAATACAGTATGTTTCACGTGAAATTGACGAACAAATTGAAATTAACTCACATTATAAGGGTTACTTAAAAAAACAGAAAGCTGATATTCTTGCATTTAAAAGGGATGAAAACTTAATAATTCCTGAAAATTTGAATTATGACGATTTTTCAGGTTTGTCTAATGAAATTAAGTCAAAATTTAAAAAAATAAGACCAAAAACTATGGGCCAAGCTCTGAGAATTGATGGAGTAACGCCTGCAGCTGTATATATTTTGTTGTCTCACCTTAAAAGAAAGTCTATTAAACATATAGCTTGATTGATTCGCAAATTATAAAAAAAAATTTAAAAAATATTGGATATGATGTTTCACGTGAAACATTGAGAGAGCTAGATATGTTTAGGACCTCAATTTTGTTAAAAAATTCAGAGATAAATCTAATCAGTAAAAATAGTGAAAAAGATATAATTAACAGACATATATTAGATAGTGCGCAAATAATTGATTATGTTGATAAAAATGACATATTATCATGTACAGATTTAGGTTCTGGTGCCGGTTTACCTGGGATAGTTATTGGGATTTTGATGAAATCTAAAAAACCAATATTTAAGTTAATTTTTTATGAAAAGAGCTTTCATAAAAGTAATTTTTTAAGACAAATGAACGAAAAATTTAAACTAAATGCACAAGTCTATCAAAAAAATATCTTCAATGAAAAAAATATACAAACGGACATAATAATTTCAAGAGCATTTAAACCGCTACCAGTAGTATTTGAACTGGCAACCAAAAATTTTAAAAAGTTTAAATATATAATTTTATTTCTAGGCAAAAGCGGAAATAAAATTTTAGAGGAAGCTAGTAGAGATTGGATTTTTAATTATGAAAAAAAGAAAAGTTTAACCAACAAAGAGTCATTAATAATAAAAATTTTTAATCTTAGAAAAAAAAATGCATAACAAAATTATTTCGATCATAAATCAGAAGGGAGGTGTTGGAAAAACAACAACAGTTATAAATTTGGCTGCTGGACTTTCAATGAAAGGAAAAAAAATTCTTGTTATTGATCTAGATCCACAAGGAAATGCAACAACAGGATTAGGTCTGTCTAATATCGAAAATTCTGATCAAACAATTTATTCAGTATTGAATGGTACAAAAAAAATTTTTGAGGTAATCCAAAAAACTAAATTGGAGAATCTTGATTTAGTAACGTCAAATGTAGATTTGTCGGGACTGGAGGTTGAGACTGCAGGGGACAGTCGTAGAGCCTTTAAATTAAAGGATGAATTAGCCTTTATTTTAAATGATTCTAGAGCATTTTATGATTATATCCTTATTGATTGTCCTCCATCACTTAGTCTTTTAACAATTATGGCACTAGTATCATCGAATTCATTAATTGTGCCTTTGCAAACAGAATTCTTTGCTCTTGAAGGTTTAACTCAACTAATGAAAACAATCGAGAGAATTAAATCTAATCTAAACCCATCCCTAGAAATTAAAGGAATACTCTTAACAATGTATGATAAGAGAAATAAGCTTTCAAGTGAAGTCGAACAAGAAGCTAGAAATTTCTTTAGAGAAAAAGTTTACTCAACTATAGTCCCAAGGAATGTCAGACTATCAGAAGCACCTTCTCATGGTGTCCCAGTATTGATATATGATAAGGCTTGCCCTGGAAGTAAAGCATATTTTAGTTTAACAGATGAGTTTTTAAATAAAGATAAATTAGTTGAAAGTGCTGCATGATGAATCCCTTTAAAAATAGAAAAGGTTTAGGTAGAGGTCTATCATCTCTAATTGGTGACAATGAAATTAAGACTGAAAAAAATAAGATTTCTATAAGTTCCATATTGCCAAATAAATTTCAACCTCGAAAAAATTTTGATAAAGAAAAATTATCAGAGTTAACAAACTCCATAAAAGAAAGAGGTATAATCCAACCATTAATTGTCAGAAGGTCTAAAGAGCAAAATAAATATGAATTAATAGCTGGAGAACGTAGGTGGCAAGCAGCTCAAAATGCTGGATTGCATGAAGTTCCAATTGTTGAGATTGTGGCTGATGATTTAAAATCACTAGAATTTGCTATTGTAGAGAATGTACAAAGATCAGATTTAAATGCAATCGAAGAGGCTGAGGGTTATAAAAAATTAATAGACAATTTTAATTATGATCAGGAAAAGGTAGCGAAATTCATAGGCAAAAGTAGATCACATGTATCTAATTCTTTGAGACTTTTGACTTTACCAAAAGAGATAAAAGATATGATTACAGAAAATAAGCTTTCACAAGGCCATTGTAAAATATTAGTAGGTTTAGAAAATAATTTATTTTTAGCTAAGACAATAATTAAGAAAAATTTGTCTGTAAGACAAACAGAGAACTTAATAAGATCAATTCGAAATAGCGGCAAGATTTTAAAAAAATCAAAAGATCCTAATTTATCAAGTTTAGAAGTTTCTTTAAAAGATAAGATTGGTATAAATGTACGTATTATTAATAAAAAAAAGAATAATGGAAATTTAATATTTGATTATAAAGATTTAGATCAGCTAAATAGATTAATTATGGTTGTTAAAGCAAACTACTAGATTTTGGCTTTAGCAGTTTCAATCAAGAAATCATAAAGAATATTTAAGGATCTAGATGAGTTCTTTTTAATTAATAATTCAAGATCGTTAATTTTAAACACTAAATCATTAATTTTTATTGAACTCCATGCCTTGACCTGCCTTTTGACAGCATCTTTATCTTTCCAAAAAATAGGTGGTTTGTAGGTTGATATAATTTGGTCTAGATTTTTATTTTTTTCATAATCTTTTAATATTTTGCTTAGCCTTTTAGACTTTGAGATTAATGTTCTTATAATTAATATACAATCTTCTGTCGAATAATTGTTTTCATTCAAAATTTTAATTGTTCTACTTAAATTTTTGCTTAAACAATTATCAACTAATTCACTCACACTATAATTTTCAGATAAATTTACAATTTTATAAATTTCCTCGATTTTGATAATTTTATTTTTGTCTAGGTAAGAAATAATTTTATCTATTTCATTTTTTAAGTTATTTCTGTCCCCGCTAGATTTTTGAACAATCATATCTATACATTCTCTTGAAACAGAGATCTTGTTTTCTTTAAAACATAAAGATGCAATTTTTGATAAAGTGTTGTTGTCGTCTGGATAAACAGGCACACATCCAGTATTTTCGCCTTTTTCAAAAAAGCTTCTAATTTTAGATTTTTTGTCTAATCTTTCTGAAATTAAAATTATTTTTGTATCAGTTATTTTCTTTTCTAACATTTCCTCAATAAATCCGAGTGATTTATCGGTAGATCTAAATATTACAAATGCTTTGTTATCCTCGAAAAAAGACTGGTTCAAAAGACTAGATAGAATTTCATTTTTGTTTTCTAAAAATTCTTTTTCGTCGTATTTTTTTGTTAATCCATTGAAGTTTTTTAAAATATTTTCTAAAATCTCTTTTTTTTGGCCCTCATTATCCCCATAAACTAAATAAAAATCTAATCCAACTTTTTCAATTTTCTCTTTTTCAAAAAATTTAAAAATCATTTAATAGAATTAAGATAAATCAATATATCCTGTGTTATCTCCTGAACTAAATTTGTTTTTAAATTATTTTCTTGTTGCTTGAGCTCAAATTTACTTTTTAAGTTGTTGTAACTAAGTTTTTCTCTGAAACTATTTTTTAAAATATCATTATTTTTTTTTAATGTTACATTCACATCTATACTCATATCAAATACCTCAGGATCACCTTTTTTATTTTTTGATGAAACATTTTTTTTAAAAATTGTTTCAATTATTAATTCATATTCTCCGTCATCTCTTTTAAGACCTTTTAGGTTGTTGATAATTTCTTTTGAAATTTTTATTTCCCCAAGAGCGTTGCTTTCATTAAAACTAAAATTAGATTTGTCACTCACATAAATTGATTAAAATCCGCACGAAACTAAAACTAAGTAAATAATAAAATATTTTGCAAATCTAATCATTTTAATAATATGTTTATTAATCTATTTTTAACAAAAAAACTTTTTTCTATTTCTTTTCCTACAATCAGTTTACTTAAATTTTTATCATTTGTAAGCTGATCTAAAAGATCTTTTTGGCTAATATTATATTTCGATGAAAATGTGGCTTTTTTCTTGCCGTTTATTTGAACTACAAAATTTACTTTATCAATCTTAGTTTTATTTTTGTCTACCTCTGGCCAATTTGGAATTTTATTTATACCTAAATTGTCAAAACACTCGGTTGCAAAATGAGGTATAATTGGAGAAAGAATGGTTAAAATTTTTATGTAATTTTTCAATAAAATTTCTCCATTAATTTTACTTTCCAAAATATTATTAATAAAATTATATGTTTCGTAGATAGTAGCAATTAAAACATTATAATTAAACTTCTCTAAATTGTAGTCAAACTTATTAATTGTTTCGTTTACAAATCTTTCAAAGTTATTTTCTAAGTCTAAATTATTTGAATTGTTATTTATTTTATCTTTAATTTTTTCGTGAAGCATCCATAACTTCTGTATAAACTTATAAGAAGCTACCATACCTTGCTCAGACCATTGTATATCTTTTTCCGGTGGACTATCAGATAAAATAAATAATCTTACCGCATCAGCTCCATAGTTTTGAATTATTTGTTCTGGATCTATTGTATTTTTCTTTGACTTTGACATGGATTCAGAGGGTCCTACAGTCACAACATTTTCTAATTTATTTTTGACAAAATATTTTTTACCATCTTTAGTTTCAACTTCATCAGGTCTTAGCCAATTTCCTTTTTCATCTTTATATGTTTCGTGACAAACCATTCCCTGAGTAAATAATCCCTCAAACGGCTCATTAAATTTAAAATCATCTTTTTTATAACCTATGGCTCTCATAAAAAATCTTGAATAAAGTAAATGAAGTATTGCATGTTCAACACCTCCTATATACTGATCAACTGGCATCCAATAATTTATTTCATCTTCATTGTAACCGTAATCTTTTTCATGGGGAGAACAAAATCTTAGGAAGTACCATGATGAGTCCACGAATGTATCTAAAGTATCCGTTTCCCTAGTGAATTTTTCTCCTTTGTATTCAATAAATTTCCAATCTGTCACGTGGTCCAAAGGATTTCCTTTTGTATCCAAGTTAATATTTTCTGGCAATTTAACGGGTAAAAGCTCTTTTGGTACAGGATGAGGATTGCCTGTACTATCGTACATTATAGGAATAGGGCATCCC
>CACJTN010000010.1 GCA_902596325.1 uncultured Pelagibacteraceae bacterium | reverse complement strand
CAGTAAACAAAGAAATGTTTTTTTAAAATCTTATCTTCAAAATTTTTAATTGATATGCTGTAATGATCTTCATTTTTAATATCTTTTTTTCCTAGTAATGTACCTTTTTACCAAAATGGAATTAGGAATTTTTTTAATTACTTTTTTTAATAAAGTATCTTTTCCTGATCCTGATGGTCCAACGACTACGATAAGCTGACCGTTATTTTGCATCTGATATTTTTGTAATATCTATTTCCCTAGCATTTAAATATTTACGTGAATATTCATCATGAAAAATTCCAATTATTGAAGATCCACTATCTTTTTTTTCATTAATCAAATTCAAAACAATATCTTTGTTTACACTATCCAAACTAGCAGTTGGCTCATCTAGTAATAAACATGGATAATTTCTAATCAGTCCCCTAGCAACATTAACTCTTTGTTGTTCTCCTCCTGAAAAAGTTAGTGGCGATAAATTCCATAAGTTTTTATCTATATTAAGTTTTAGTAAAATTTTTTCAGCTTTTTCACGAACTTCATCTTGATCTGAATTTATTTCTAATAAGGGCTCCATAACAATTTCAATTGTAGGAACACGAGGTATCACTCTTAGAAATTGACTAACATATCCTATTATATTTTTTCTAAGTTCAATAATATTTCTCGGATATGTATGATCTATGTCGTGATCATTAACTTTAATTTGTCCTGATTGAAAAACATAGTTTCCATAAATCATTTTTAAAATACTAGACTTTCCAACACCTGATGGTCCTGTTAACGCTACAATTTCTCCAGGATTAATTTTCAAATTCAAATTATTAAAAACTAATATGTTTGTTTTGCCCTGATTATGAAGTGTAAATTTTTTTGTAATTTTATTTAGTTCAATCATTTTTAAACCTGTAATACTGAACTAACTAACAACTGAGTATAAGAATGTTGCGGATCATCTAATACCTGATCACAAAGTCCAGACTCAACAGCCTCTCCATTTTTCATAACAATAATTTTATCAGCTAACAATCTAATCACTGCTAAATCGTGAGAAACGATTACAACTGATAAATTTAATTCTCTAACTAATTTTCTTAACAAATCTAAAATTTTTGCTTGAACAGAAACATCAAGACCCCCTGTTGGTTCGTCCATGAAAATTATTTTAGGACTCGTAACCAAATTTTTTGCTATTTGTAATCTTTGCAACATTCCACCAGAAAATGTTCTTGGAAAATCATCTACTCTACTTTTATCAATTTCCACTTTATCTAACCATTTAAAAATAGTTTGCCTAATATTTCCATAATTTCTTTGTCCAATGGACATTAATCTTTCACTAATATTTCCACCAGCACTTACATCCAATCTTAAACCATCTCTAGGATTTTGGTGAACAAAAGCTAATTCAGTTCTTATCAATAACCTTTTCAATGACTCGGATATTTCTAGAAAATCAATCGTTTCATTACCTGTTTCAATTAAGATTTTTCCACTATCAGGAATAAGATTGCCTGATATGGAATTTATAAAAGTTGTTTTTCCTGAGCCAGATTCTCCTACTACACCAACGACTTCCCCAGGATATAATGTCAAATTCATATTTTTGCATCCCACTTGATTACCGTAATATTTGTTTAGATTATGAACTGACAAAATTGGTTGCATTTAATTATTTTCCATTCTTTGATTACAATAATTTGTATCTGAACATATAAATGATCTATTACCGTCATCATCAGTAATTATTTCATCTAAAAAACTCTCATTTGATCCACAAATAGAACATTTATGAGGTGCCTTTGAGGGATCAAATGGATAATCCTCAAAATCAAGACTCGTTACTTCAGTATATGGTGGTATTGCATAAATTCTTTGCTCTCTTCCTGCTCCAAATAATTGAATAGCAGGGTTATTGTTCATTTTTGGGTTATCAAATTTTGGAATAGGTGATGGGTCCATTATATATCTATCATTTGTCTTTACCGGATAAGCATATGCTGTTTCTATATGACCATTTTTGGTAATATCTTCATATAACTTTACATGCATAATTCCATATTCTGATAGTGCATGCATTTTTTTAGTTTCTTGATATCTTGGTTCTAAAAACGCAAGAGGTTCTGGTATTGGAACCTGATAAACAAGTATTTGTTTTTCTTTTAACTTTTCTTCTGGAATTCTGTGTCTCGTCTGAATTATCGAAGCTTGGCTTGTTTTTTCTGTGGTCTCAATATTAGCAGTTTTTTTAAAGAAATTTCTAATTGAAACTGCGTTTGTAGTATCATCTGCTCCTTGGTCAATAACTTTTATCACATCGTCAGTTGTTAAACATGACGATGTTACTTGAACGCCTCCTGTTCCCCATCCATATGGCATAGGCATTTCTCTAGATGAAAATGGAACTTGATAACCTGGTATGCAAAGAGCTTTGATCAAAGCTCTTCTTATCATTCTTTTTGTATTTTCGTCTAAATAAGCAAAATTATATATTTCATCTTGAGCTGCAACATCAGTTTTTTTATTTTTAAATTTAAGTACGTTGTTCATTTTTTTTATACTCTTCTCTAATTTTTCTTACTAAATCCAATTCCGCTTGAAAATCTACATAATGAGGTAATTTGATATGTTCTAAAAAACCTGTGGCTTGAATATTATCACAATGAGATATAACAAATTCTTCATCTTGAGCAGCAACACCCAAATACTCTTCACCAAATTCCCTCCATCTCATTGATCTATCAACTAAAGCCATAGAAATAGCTTTTCTCTCTAATTGACCAAAAACTAAACCATATCCACGGGTAAATTGAGCAGGTATTTTTTTACTACCTTTAAATTGGTTTACTGATTCACACTCAGTAAACATGACATCAGCAATATTTATTTCTATTCCTAATTCTGGAATTTCAAATTGAACCTCAACGTAACCAGTTCTTAATTCACCAACAAATGCATGGTTTCTAGCATACCCTCTCTGTGTTGAGTAAGCTAAACCAAGAAGAAAACCTTCATCTCCCCTTGAAAGAGATTGCAATCGTTCAGATCTTGTTAAAGGAAAATTAATCGGATTTCTTGTAATATCTTTAGATGTTCTACCACTAGGTATTTCTTTTTGAATTAATCCTTCTTTATTTAAAAAGCTTAAAACATGGGGAATTTCTTTATCATCATATTTTTCAATCTTTGCTTTTTCATACTCACCATCAGCAAGAAGTTTGAAGTCAAGTAAACGGTGTGTGTAGTCAAATGTTGGACCTAACTTTTGTTTACCTGGGATATCTTTAAATGTTGCAGATATTCTTCTTAGGCATAACATTTTGCTAGTTTCGATAGGTTTGCTTGAACCAATTCTAGGTAAAGTAGTTCTATAGGCTCTCATTAGAAAAATTGCTTCAATCAAGTCACCTCTAGACTGTTTGATTGCAAGAGCAGACAAATCTTTGTCATATAAAGATCCTTCTGACATAACTCTATCAACACTTAAAGTTAGTTGTTCACTAATTTGTTTAATATTTAGTTCTGCTATATTTACATCCCCTCTTCTTATTTCGGATAACCAGGAATGTGCGTTATTTATTGCCTTTTCCCCACCTTTTACTGATACATACATTTTATAGCTCTCCTATTTTCAATGATCTTGGTATTGAATAAAATTTATCATTATCAACAAAATAAAAATCAAGTCCTAATGGAAATTGCTGGTTATTTTTTTTTATAATCTCTCTATCAGGTAAAAATATACTTTTAGAACTTTTAATACCAGGACCAGAAATTATGGCATTTGGTTTTTCAAATTGGGACTGGCAAATAATAGTACACGATTGATCAGGATTTTGCTCGTCCCCCTTTTTAAATTCATCTAATGGTAAAAGATCATCCCAAGTACCAACTGCAAAATTTGCATTTTTTTTATCTGTAATGTTTGCACCTGTATTAAATTTAATCCAATCAATAGTTTCTTGATTGTTAACATCACCACCTAAAAAAATATTTGAATAACTATCACAAAAAGTTTTTATTATTGAACAACTAGCTGAAAACATATTCGAAGGGGGATCTATATTTTTTAATGTCTCAATTGAACCGGGATATGAGGTTGCAAACAAAATACTTCTAAAATAATCAGCACTTACTTGAGAATTATTTTTTTTAGAAACAACTTCCATAGATTATTTATCCTCACCTCTTACCAAGGTAAAAAAATCAACTTTAGTAGCTTCTGTTTTAGATAATATTTCATTTCTTTTGTTATTTTTATATTTAATTAATTTATCAATTATATTTCTTTTAATTATTTCTTTTTTTTCAGTTTGCATCAATGCATCACACAAAGCTGCAATTTTGGATTTATATTTATTTCTACCTTGAACATAACCATGTCCTTGAATTTTTTTATCTAAACTTAATGAACATCTCGTTATAGTTACTTCTCCAACATTAAAATTATCACCTGTGACGCCTGCTTTTCCTTGAACCATAACACTGCCAATCTCAGGTTCTCTTAACCAATTATATTCTATTTTCATATTTAAATTGTCCCAAAGCGATATTAGATAATTTTCATCTGCTGTTGCTAAATAACTTAACCATTGTTTTCTTGATTCATTTTTCATAATACTATACAACTAGACAAGTACTAAAATTAAAAATAATTTCAATATATTATTTATTAAAATTTTATGACAACAAAAGATTTGCTTTGGAAGGAAATATACAATTCAATCAAAAGAGAAATTGTTTTAAATAAGTACAAAATTAATAAAAAGTTAGATTCTGAGAATGACTATGCAAAACAATTCAATGTCAATAGACACACTATAAGAAGAGCTTTTAAAGAACTTAAAGATGATAATTTAATATATTCAAAAAGAGGTCTTGGAGTATTTGTTAAATCATCAAAAATTAATTACTCAATTAGTAAAAACGTACGATTTACTGAGAATATACTTCAAGAAAACCAATCAGTAAGAATTGAAATAAAAAGTTTTGATATTGCTGAATGCAATCCTTTTGAAAAAAAAGAACTCAACTTAAAAAAAAATGACAAAGTTACACGCATAAATAGCATAGGTTTTGTCAACAATTCACCTTCTGTAATAACTTTCAGATCGATTCCTTATAAAAAATTTCCAAAATTTATTAATTATTTTGTTAAAAAACAATCAGTAACCAAAGCTTTTAATTTATTGAATATCAAACTAATTAAAAGATCAAAAACTCTAATCAATGCTGAAATTGCAGACAAAATAAAATCAAATTTATTAAATATAAATGAGGGGGAAGCACTATTAAAAACTTCATCTGTTAATGTCGATTTTAAAAACAATCCTATAGAGTTAAGTGAAAGTTATTTTATTGGATCTAAAATTCAATTTTTAATAAAAAATTAGATTTTCTACCTTAGGTTTAAATTTCATATAACTTAAACAAAATTTAAAAGATTCATTAATAATATTTTAACATTTATTAAAGATTTGAGGATTAATAAATTCCTCAAATGATTATTAAAAAAGTTAACAAATTTTTCGGTGATAATCATGCCGTTAAAAACGTTTCTTTTGAGGTTAACAAACCTCAAATGATAGGAATCATAGGTAGATCTGGGGCTGGTAAATCAACATTACTAAGAATTATAAATCGACTTACCGACGCAACAGATGGTTCGATTGAAATTGAAGGTCAAAATATTCTAGATTTAAAAAGTAAGGAAAAGAGATCATGGCAAAGAAACTGTGCAATGATTTTTCAACAATTTAATTTAGTCCCACGATTAGATGTTCTAACAAATGTAATATTAGGCAGATTAAATTATCAGGGCTCATTTAGAGCATCTTTAAAAATGTTTTCTCGAGATGAAAGAGCTGATGCTTTGATTTTACTTAACAACTTAGGTATGGCTAACACTGCTCTCCAAAGAGCTGAAACATTATCTGGAGGTCAACAGCAACGTGTAGCTATATGCAGAGCTTTGATGCAAAATCCTAAAATGATTTTAGCAGACGAACCTATAGCATCTTTAGATCCAATGAATGCAAGAATGGTAATGGAATCATTAAGAAAAATTCATGACGAAAAAAATTTAACAGTTATTTCAAATCTTCATACACTTGATACAGCAAAAACTTATTGTGATCGAATTATTGGAATGAAAGATGGTGAAATAGTCTTTGATGATTTGCCTGAAAAATTATCAGATAAACTTGCAAGAGAAATTTATGGTGCAGAGGCTGATGAAGCTTTTGAGCCACAAGTAACATCTACAGAGCTTAAAACAAAAAAAAAGATAAATGGAGATGTTGAGAAAGAATTTGCAACTGCATGAGATCAATAACTCATCGTTACAAATATAAATAAGTCGAGAGACTAAAATTATAAAAAGGAGACAATTATGTTTAATAAACTAACAAGAGTTATTGCACTTTTAGCTATGGTGTTTTTTTCAACCCAAGCTAATGCGGTAACTTACACGGGTCCAAAAATGGACTTAAGTAAATACCAACCAGAATTTAGAGTTGGTTTTTTAGGTGACGAAGCAGCTCAAGATATTATAGCTAGAAATGAATGTTTCATGCCGTATATCGAAGCCGCTTATGGTGTACCTGCTAAATTCTTTACATTTAAAGATTACGCAGGAACAATGGAGTCGATGCTAGGTGGTAATCTAGATTACACATGGTTTGGTTCATCCGGATATGCGGGTATGTATCTTAAAGATCCAACTGCAGTAGTACCAGTACTAACAAGAATGCAGCCAACAGGTGATATGGGTTACTACTCTGTTGCAGTAGCAACTAAAGCATCTGGAATTAAATCAATGGCAGATCTTAAAGGTAAATCTTTTGGTTGGGCTGACCCTAACTCTACATCAGGTTTTTTAATTCCTTCAATTGAATTAAAGGCTATGGGTATGGACCCAGATACATATTTTTCAAAAACACAGTTTTCTGGAGGACATGAAAACAATGTATTAGCGGTAATGAATGGTGATGTTGATGCTGGTGTAACATGGGTATCTGGTGTTGGTAGCTGGGAAGAAGGATATTCGTCAGGGAATTTAAGAAAAATGGTTGATAAAGGGATTTTAAATATGGACGACATTGTTCAAATTTGGTCTTCAAAATTAATTCCTAATGGTCCAATTGTGATGCCTACTTTTTTACCTGTTAGAGCACACCAAGTAATGATTGGTTTAAAGCAATGGATACACGAGAACGATCCAAAATGTAGCGAAAACGTTGCAAACGGGATTGTAAAAAAATGGGTTCCGGTGGATCATTCTTTTTACGAGTCAGTTGTAGCTGCAAGAAAAGCTAAAATTGAAGCGCAAAAAAATAATTAATTAAACCCCCTATAATTAGAGGCAAAGACTGTAAATCTTTGCCTCTGATTTATCTTTAAAATTATGACAAAAGCCTTACCTGCCAACCTAGAACAAATTGAAGTTAATTTAAAAAAATTAACAAACCAGAGAACTAGGTCCTCGCTACTTGGAATTGCAATTCTAATATTAATTTTTTTTGGTGGTACCTTGGTATCGTTAGAAGCAAATGCAGGGTCTTTTGGAAGAGGTATAGCTAATTTTTTTAACTACCCTAGAGATTTATTTGTAGACACTTTTGAGATGGGATGGAAATATTGGCCAAGAGTTATTAAGTATATTCCTGAATTAATTATTACTTTAAATATTGCTTTATTTTCAACTTCTATAGGTTTTATTTTAGCAATTATATTTGCAATTTTTTCAAGTAGGAACCTAATTAGAAACAAAAGAGTTATTCAATTTACAAAATTTTTAATGGATGTGACAAGATCATTTCCAACATTAATAATAGCAATGGTGTTTTTATATCTAATGGGTAAATCATCTTTACCAGCTGTAATTGCTATAACAATACATACTGCTGGAGCACTTGGTAAATTATTTACAGAGGCTATAGAAAATTGTGATGGAAAACCTATTGAAGGTTTAAGTTCTGTTGGTGCAACTTGGACACAGAAGATAAGATTTTCAGTTCTTCCCCAGGTACTACCTTTGTTTTTAAGTTATGGAATATTGAGGTTAGAAATTAATGTTAGAGAATCTACAATATTAGGTTTTGTTGGTGCAGGTGGAATTGGAGAAATGTTAGCGGCTCTAATTCAGTGGAATTATGGAGCTGATGTTTTAGCGTGTATGTTCTTACTGGTTGGTACGATAATTGCATTAGATTATTTGTCTGCATATTGGAGACATAAATTAATTGGAGCAAATCAATGAGTTCTAGTTTAGCTATTCAAAGAGAAAATATTCGTAAATTATTTCCTGACACATTTAAACAAGCCAGAAAGAGTAGATTAAGAGGCCAAATAATTTTTTTTCTCGTCTTAGTATATTTAATAGTAGGTTTTTTTACTTTAGATGTTGTTGATATCCCAAAAAAATGGAAACCACAAAATGCTGCTATGTTTGTCTTAGACACATATGCACACAAAGATCATGTAACAATGAAATGGGAAAATCATGAGGATATTAAAATAGCTTTTGAAGGAAATTATAGAAGTGTTTATGGAAGAGATAATCTTGATAAATCAATTCCAGATTGGTTTTACAAAAATTCTGATAATGTTGGCAATGTAGTTGAGTTTAATAATAAAGGTAAGGCAATATTATACAAAGATAAAGTCGAGATTGTAAATTTTCCAAAATATGAGAGAGGTTTTACCATAAAATTAAATTCTAATGGTAAACCTTACCTTGTAGGTTCAGAGGATTTGGTCATAGAAAATTTAAAAGGTTTTAGAATCACAGAAAATAGAGTTGAATTTAGACCAACTTTGTATGAGAGAATTCAAGTATATCCAAAAAAAGTTGAAATTCATCGTTACAGTATCGGATGGAAATATTTTTGGTTTGATTTCTCAAGTCCGTTAGAACCATATACCTTTTTCGAAGCACTAGGTTTGACTTTTTCTAAAGAAAGAGTTGTTCCTGAAATGTCTAATTTAAAACTTTTCTTAACAGAGATTAAGGATAATGAAGCATTTATGCACGGTAGAGTTTGGTGGGCAATGCTCGAAACAATTGTTATGGCTGTATTAGGGACAATGTTTGCTACGGTAATGGCTCTGCCCTTGTCATTCCTTGCTGCATACAACGTTACACCTATTAAAGCTCTAAGATTTACGTTAAGAAGATTATTTGATACTTTAAGAGGAATAGACTTTTTAATTTGGAGTTTAATATTTTTAAGAGCTTTTGGTCCAGGACCCTTCACTGGTATTTTTGCGATTGGTTTTACTGATACAGGTACTTTAGGTAAATTATTTTCTGAAGCAATTGAAAATACTGAGAAGAAACAACAAGAAGGAGTTCAATCTACAGGGGCTAGCAAATTTCTACAACATAGATTTGGTATAATTCCTCAAATACTTCCAATTTTTGTATCTCAATCCTTATACTATTTAGAGTCAAATACTAGAGGAGCCGTAATAATAGGTGCAATGGGCGCAGGAGGAATTGGTTTACAATTTTTAGGTGCACTAGGTACTGGAAATGATTTTGAAAATGTCGCCTACATGGCAATATTAGTTTTGGCTGTAGTAATATTTATGGATAGATTATCTGCTTGGCTTAGAAGAATATTAATTGGATCAGATCAATTAATTGTAAGGTAAATAGAAAAAATACCTTTATCAAAAATTTTTCTAGAAATTTTAATTTAGGAATTTAAAAAGATAAAAATCAATCTTTCCAGAATTTCCACCAAGGTTTTTCTTCCTTTGTTATCTCATTATTGTCAACAACAACTTTAGTTATAGATGGATCCTCTCCATCTACTAATCCTGCTCTAGCAGTTGTTTTAGCGTCTTCTAATTTTAGTTTTGCCTCAAAAACTCTATTTTCATTACACAATTTCATGCCCTCTTTCATTAATGCTTCTGCCTCAGATGCTTTTTCGGGACTAGATCTTGAAATATCATTTTTAACAGTGGCTCTTAACATAAGTACGCCAGGGTCTTCACAATTCCCTATTTCATTTTTAAATGTATCCTCAGTATTTTGTGAATAACTACTGCCGGCTTGTTGCTCTGTTATTTTAGCATGATTGTCAGCTTGAGTAATAGAAATTGTGGATAAAGTTAATATAAATGAGATTAAGATTTTATTCATAATAATCTATTAACTTACTTTTGTTAAAAAAATGTTAAAGAAATAAAAAAATTTGTGAAATATTTGTCTGCATTTTTAATAGGTATATCAGTTACCTTTTGTTACAGCAGTTGTATGTATCTGTTCTCAGCGTTGTTGCTAACTTGGGAAAATGAACTTAGTATCTCAAGGAATAATTTAACCTTTATTTATTCTCTAGGCTTAGTTGTGCATAGTTTACTTTTACCTTTTCTAGGTAAGATTGTAGATAGAAATCTAAGTTTTCCAATGATGTGGACCAGTCCTATACTGTTAGGACTAAGTGTAATTTATCTTTCATCAGTAGATACATATGGTGGATTTTTACTTGCTTGGATACTTGTCAGTGCAACCTCGGGTGGCTGTCTTTATACGATGCTTTTTAGTGTCATTACTATTAATTTAAAATCAAAGGCCAAAACATCTATTGCAATAATTACTTTATTTGCTGGATTTGCAAGCACATACACATTTCCTACTGCTACTTATTTAACAGAACAATATGACTGGAGGTTTACTGTATTTATTTTTGGAATATTAAATATATTGATTAGTTCACCAGCTAATTATTTTGGTTTCAAAAATATAATTATAAAAGAATTTAAAAAAATTGAAAAGAAAACAGATCAAAATTCAAAGCTTAAAATAATACTTAAAGATTATAGATTTTGGTTATTTAGTTTTTCATTGTTTGTTATTGGATTTAATATTGGTGCTATTACAACTCATGTAATTCCAATGTTGCAGGAAAAAGGGATGAGTCTATCCCAAGCTGTTTTGACAGCATCTCTGTTTGGACCAGGACAAGTAATAGGTAGAATTTTAGTTATGATATATGGAGGCGATAAGTCAAATTTAAAATTATTTGTAATTTGTTTTTACTCGATGGTAGTTGGAATGATATTTTTATACTTTATAAATATTAATCATTACTTAGCATTTTTATTTGTTTTATTTAATAGTTCAGCATATGGCAGTATGGCTATTTTAAAACCTTTGGTTCAAAATGATACTTTTGGCCAAAAAAACTTTGGCAATATTCATGGTATTTTAGCTTTGCAATATATGATTGGTAGTATTGCTGGTCCATGGATTGGTTCGTTGGTATGGAATGTAGGAGGATATGATTTGTTAATATTAGTATTTTTTGTTTTAGCAATATTTGGTAACTCGACAGCAATTTTTTTAAACAAAAAAAAGTTTATTTAAAGCTTCTCTCTACGTGTTTGTAAAAATAATTTATATTTGGAATTTCTAAATTTTCAATTTTAGCAAGATCATCATATTTTCTTAATCTAACTGCATCTTGCATAAAAGGTTGTTTAATAAATTCGTTTGCTTCCTCTTTGGAAAAACTTCCTCCTTGGACATCTAAACTTCGTTTTGAAGCAATAGATAAAGACTCATAATAACCTTTTTCACAATAAACCAAATATCTTTTAGCCGGAACATGTCCTTTAATTAATATTGTAACATCTTCTGGAAAAAATCTAGAAAGAAAAAGAGATCCTGAATTCTCATGCTTTTTATCTACTCCTTTTTTTATGGCTTCTTTGTCATTATTAATTAAGTGACCGATATCATGGAATAGAGCTGCAGTAATAAAAAAATGGTTTTCATTATTTTTTTTCGCCAATAATGCGCATTGAATTGCATGCTCTAGTTGTGAAACTTTTTCATTTCCATATTGTTTGTCTGATCCAATTTCTTCCATAATTTTAAATAAATTGGCAATATTTGATTTAATGTCCATTTTATTCTTTTAAATTAAATATGTTTCAGTTTTATTACAATTTAGATTTAGTACTCATTAAGTATAGAAAAAATATTTTATAGTAATAAAAGTTAAAAATGAAAAAACTTTTATTTGTTTGTACTGGTAATTCTCATAGAAGTATACTTGCAGAAAGTGTTGTTAATAAATTTCATAAAGATAGATTTATTGGGTACAGTGCAGGAAGTAAACCTTCAGGTGTAATTAATAAATATGTTATTAAGTATTTAGATGAAAATAATTTTGACACAAAAAATCTATCTTCTAAAAACTTTAATAAATTTTTAGATGAAAAAACAATATTTGACCAGGTATTTACCGTTTGCAACAATGCCAGTGATGAAGTTTGTCCAGTCTGGCCATCTCCTGAAAAAATAGTTCATTGGGACATTGAGGATCCTGTTAATATCATTAACGAGTTAGAAAATAGTGATAAACCAAATAAAGAAGAACTGATTTCAACAGAAATACATAAAACTTATTCCAATTTAGAAACCAGAATAAATGATTGGATTAAAAATTATGAAAAATAGTAAAAAAAAATAATTTATAGTGAATTCATAGGAAGTTGCTTTCTGGTAATGATAGTGGTTGGATCTGGTATCATGGCTCAAAATCTTACCAACGATACTGCTGTTATGTTATTAGCGAATACTATTGCAACAGGAGCTGGTTTATTTGTTCTTATAACCGTTTTTTCTGATATATCGGGAGCACATTTTAATCCATTTGTTACACTAAGTATGTTTTTGCGGGTAGATTAAAACCAAAATTAATACATATATATCTTATCACAAATATTTGGTTGTCTAGTGGGTGTAGGTTTAGCAAATTTTTTTTTTGAATTACCTATTTATGAGTTGTCATCTAAAACAAGAAATGGAGTTTATATATTCGTTGCTGAAATAGTAGCAACTTTTGGGTTGATTTTAATTATATTTGGGTCAATGAAAAGTGGAAAAGTTGTAACCGCTGCATGTGTCGGTTTTTACATTACAGCTGGATATTGGTTTACTTCATCAACTTCATTTGCAAATCCTGCTTTCGCAATAGCTAGAACTTTTACAGATACATTCACTGGAATAAATTATTTAAATACACCTTTTTTATAATTGCTGAGTTTTTGGGAGTATTATTAACAATATTTGTAATAAAAAAAATGTTATTTACTAAATAATTTTATTTTCAACACGCTCAATTATTTTTGGTAAATCCTTAATTGTATCTATTACGTAATGTGCACCTATTTTATTAAATTTATGTGAGATTTTTTTTTTAAATTTTAGTTTTTCTTTATATGTTAATTTATTGAATTCATATTCATTTTTGCCAAATTCATTTCCAGAAAATATTACTCCTACCACCCACATTCCAGCATTTAATCCTTCCTGTAATCCAGGGATAGTATCGTCTACCTTAATACAATTTGATCCCTTAGTTATATTTAAATCAGAAAAAATCTTATAAATTATCTCTGCAGAAGGTCTTCCAATTTTTGTGTAAGATGAACTGTATGACACATCAGGGATAAATCTTTGTTTTTTTAGTTCTGGCAATATAATTTTTAGAATTTCTTCCGAATATCCAGTGTTTATTCCTATTTTTATTTTTTTGTTTTTTATGAAATCTAAAGTTTTTTTACTCCCTGATATAAATGTTGAATGTTTCTTGATTATCTTTTTTAATTCTGGATTAAAAAGTTTAAACAATTTATCAATATCTTTATCTGTTGGTTTTGATTTAAATTTTTTTTTCCACTGCGAATTAATTTTTCTTGTTGTTAGTAATGCTTTTATATGGGCTCGTTTTTCGATACCCATTGGTCCTATGGCTTGTTTTCGGGTAATTTTAATTCCAAACCTATCAAATAACTCAATAAGAACCTGAGATGGTGCAAGGCTTCCAAAATCTATTAAAGTACCTGCTAAATCAAATACTATTGCTTCTATATTAGAACTTTTCAAATGTTTTTTCCGTATCTTTTGTTTAGAATTTAATATTTGAATTTAATTATATCTTTAATTGAATAAAAATACTGATTTTATTGCTATTTCTTTTGATTTTAATTTGCTTTATTAATGTTACAAAAATATTACAGATTTATTACATATGCAAAAAATCCTAAATTTCTTTTTGATAATTACAATCTTATGTTTGAATTCAGTTGCAAAAGCAGATGAGTTAAATTTAAACAAACTTTTGAAATTACTGGTATGTGCGTCTGTCGCCGTTGAAAATTAAAAATGATTTTGGGTCCCTTAAGTATTCAACTGTTAGTAAATATCTGTCATATAATCTAAAGGTTAATATATTTAGACATATCGATTAATCGGACTCAGAGCTCATTTCAGAGTCGTTTAGGATCTCTTTCGACAAATGAACCATAGTGAGCTGAATTGAGTAACTGCGAGCTTCTTAGGGCGTTTGTTTTGAAAAAATCAGAAATTAAAATTAGCATAAAGACTCAGTTTTTTATTTTTAGATTTAAATTTATTTAAAGAATCTTAATGTTGTGTTTGTTAATTTATTTAACTTTCATTTTTTGAAGTGTAGTGAATTTGTAGTGAATTTATTTTACTTGCTTGACGGGGATTCCAGAAGTTACTAATATCAACGTTAATGAAAGGAAATTTTAAGAAGCTTTTTGATTTGTAATCAATAGGTCCGCGGTTCGAATCCGTGCGGGGGCACCATCACTCAATAAATTCAACACTAATTTTTTTTGCCAATTCTAAAAATTCTTAACTATTGTGTCGTGAGTGTGTCGTAGTAGTGTCATGATCAAGTGATCTATTTGTGCTCTTTGAAAAATGCTTTTCTATTTTCTGCTTGAGAGATCATCTTTTTAATTTTTGCAACTGTCATATGGCACTCTACATAAACTGTTCCTTTAGTAATTAATTCACCTAAAGCTTTATTAGACTGATCTCTGAAATTTGGTGATGCAAAACTCAATCCATTTGCATTAGCAAAAGTTTTTAATGTTGAAGATTTAATTCCAAAATGAACTCCTTGAACACCCTCTTCAACCCATGTTGCAACAGCAATACCAACCACATTACCTTTTTGATTGATTATAGGTCCACCACTATTTCCTTGATTGATTGCGGCATCAGTCTGAAAAAATGAGTAGTTATCCCCTGCTCCTGCTAATGCAGTAACAACTCCTTTATGAGTTTTAATTGCTGAACTAATTTGTTTGCCTAATGGAAAACCTGCCACAATAACATCTTCTAATAATGAAACATCTTCATTTGAAACTGGAAATATTACATCTGGTTTTGCATTAGATTTTAAAATTGCGATATCATTTACTTTATCAACTGCTAAAACTTTTACCTCAGTTTGTGAACCCTTGAATGATAATTTATTAATGTCACAACCTTCTATCACATGGTAATTTGTTATTGCATGTCCCTCTTTTGAAACAAAGAACCCTGATCCAGAACCAGCAGGTACTATTTTGTCATCTTCTGGAGTCGATTTTGGTTTTTTCTTTTTAGGTTTTTCTACAACATTTATTGGGAAATCGTATTTTTCAAATGAGCCATCAGAATAGTATGTTGTCATTGAAAATTGTTTACAAAATTTCATTGAACCACTATCTTTACGGCATTGTTTTGTTGCATAATCAAATGCCGTGGAATAGGTGGGTCCATTATCCTGGTATTTTTTTCCAGTTTCAATATTGACCACAACTGCACTGACATTAATTGTATCTTTGCCTAAAGCCTTATTAAAGTAACTTTCATTTCCTTGAATTAATATGGTTAAGAATATGATCCCTAAAAGTTTTTTCATTTATCCTACTAGTTTAAACGATACTTCGTATTTCATAAATTTAATATTTGGAGCAACAGACAATGCATCTCTTAAATTCTTATCGTCCTCTAATGCAATAATAAGTCCTTTTACGTCTTTGCCACCAGCTAAATTATTTTTTATATGACCCATATATCTTTGTATTTGTCCTAAAACTACATCGCTAGCTCTACCCTTTTTTAATTCAATTACCAAAAATTCATTCTTATCTTTGCTAATTGCTAAAATATCTAATGGTCCTGAACCTGTTGAATACTGTGTGCATAATTTATTATTTTCTCTATGAATATCATAATCTTCATTCAACTCGATATTTGTCCAATTTTTAATAATATAATCTTCAAGATGTTTCTCTAGTAGGAACGAAGACTTTGGAACTAAATTGTTGTCATCAGAACTATCTTTTTGTTTATCAACGTTTGTTTGATTTTGAATTGGAATTATTTCACCAGAATCTTCAACAGTTAATTTTAATTCTATTGTCTCAACTTCTTTTTTATTCCCATCTAAACAAGGCACTCCATCTTTATAGCTAACAACTTTGCCAACACCTAAATATGCAAATTGTGGATCTTTGTTATCCCATCTTGCAAAAAAATGCGGAGTCATTTCCCCAGATAACAACTTTTGAAAAGTTGGTTGTTGAGAGTGGGACTTTGGTTTTCCATACCAAACAATTACTCCCTTTGAATGGTCATAATGGTTATCAAAATCGTGTTCAGTGGTTCCTGGAACACCGATGTTCATAAAGATTATTAGGTTATCTTCAACTCGAACATAACCAGTATCCCAATCGCCACCAGCAGGTCTTCCCTTATCTGGATAACAGACCCAACCAATATCTTTTCTTGAGTACTTTGAACCCTTTTTAAATTCTAATTTCACAAAAAAATTCTACCATTGTGTCGTACGTGTGTCGAGATTACTGATGATTGTTTATAAGTATTGCTAGAGTATATTTATTTGATTGATGATACAAGATTTGTAATCAATAGGTCCGCGGTTCGAATCCGTGCGGGGCACCATTATTAAAAAAAATTATTCTAACGCTTTACCAATTACTACTGTTGAGCCTTCTAATCTCTCGATAGATTGAACATAAGCAGCTTCTCCTGCAGGAGATGCGCTCGCATCATGAGCTCCCTCAAATACAAAAGTTCCTAGACCCGTTAATCCAGTTGAGTCAACTGTAGTAAATTTTCCGTATTGAAATACTTCTTTTGCAGCATCTGAATTATTAGTGTCATGATTATACTTGTCCATCAATTGTTCTGTTGTTCCAGAATTTAATGTCAAAGCACTACTCTGCAAAGTGTTAGCAACTCTAACTAAAGATGTACAAGAGTCAGCTGGGCATTCTCCTCCGCCACTATCAATTAATTGATCTAAACTTGTTGTTCCATCTGTAACTAGTGCCTTAGGCACAGAAGCAACAACTGGTATTGTTGTTAAAGTAACTGTAGGCGTTGTAAAGCTATAGTCTACTGTAGATGCTCCTTTTAAAGTTAATTTAGAAAATACATCTGCACTTATTTCTTTTTTATTGAAGTTTACATAAACTTTAGCACGGCCCTGTTGTGTTGCTCCGTCCTCAAAAACATTTTTATCAGGGCTATAAGTTAGTCCGTTTGAGCCAGTTGTAACTTTTGTCAGATCAAACCAACCTGAATCGTATAAAATTGTATCTTTATCTAAAGTTCTTACATAATTCTCATTGTCAGTTACTATTATATTTTCTTGAAGCTCATTCATAGCAACTAATATTTCTCTTGAATCAGAATCTGTTGATAAACTTGATAATATTTCTGAAGCACTTTCGTCTGATTTTAAATCAAACTTTTTTGCAGTAATTATAATATTATTTTTTAAATCTGCTGAATTTATCAAATTTGTCGTTAAATTATTAGAGCTATCAACTACATTGCTAGAATTTAAAACTGAATGACTCATTGAACTTGACATTTGAGTTAATACATCTGGGTTTGCAGGTGATGCTAAAGATACAACATTTTGTATCATTGCTTGGAAACCAGGACTAGTTATAACTGTAGTGTTTATACCATCTGTCAGTTTAATATTACCCGGAACCATACCAAGAGTATTTTGTGGGCCTGGTCCTAATAATAAAACCGTACTTTCTTTTTTATCATTTAGTGATACCAGAAACTCTGTCCCTCTCACTCCTAAAGAGCCATTTGGTATTTTAATTTCTAAATTTTCAGGATTTTTTTCACTTATTTTGCCTGAAATTGTCTTTACGATTCCTGATTTTATATTTGTTACAAAATTTCCTTCATTTGTTTTTGGATCATATATGAAATCATCTATAGTTAGTTCGGTGCTTTCCCCTACTGTCATAACAGTTTCATCTAAAAATAATATTTGCGCATTTGATTTATGCTTTACTACAATAGTATCTCCATAAAATATCTTAGAACCACTTAATAGTTTTTCATTATTTTGATTAGTAATTTCACCTACGGCTACACCTATTACACCAATAAATTCAGCACTAAAGGATTTAAAAATTAAAAGAGAATAAATAAATAAAATATAAAAAAATTTTTTAATCATTAAAATTTATCCTTTTAGATATTCCGATTTTTTTAAATGATCTTTTAATCTCATAACTTGATATAGTTGAATTTACATTAGATTCTCTCAAGCTTATAGTATAATAAATACTATTATCTTTATTTATTTTTTTTAAAGAAGGTAAAAGTTGATTTATATCACCCTTAAAAATTAAATTAGTAACTAAACTAGTATCTTCTCTATCTTTTAATGATGATACCGTTATTTTTCTAGTATCAAATACGTTTGTTAGATGAGTTGCAGATGCTGTAAATGTTCCAAATGGAAAAATTCTAGAAATTGACAAATTTACACCACTAGACTCATAACTATCATAACTTTTGGCATGTTGAATATCGCTAAAAATTACTTTTGAACTAATTTGCATTTTATCTGTTAGGTTGTAATTTAATCTTATATTGGCATTGTAAACTTCATTATTATTTAAATCACCTGCATCAGCAAATATTTGAGTTCCCTGAGAGTCTACTGGGTTAGGTTTTGAATGATATCTACTGTCAGAATAACTTAAGGCATAATTTAAATTGAATTTATCATTAAATAAATATGTATTGCTCATCCCAAATCCCTTAGTTTGATAATCCTCTTGCATTCTATAATTTAATTTATTGTAATAAATATAAGGTGAGAAATAATGATTTTTATTGGCTTTTAAATAACTCAAAGAGACAGAATGAACGTCACTTTCCCCTTTAAGCTTTTTGTTATTAGTATTTACATTTAAACCTAAGTTCATAAATACAGATGAACTTTCATTTAAAATTTTTCCTAAGGTTAAAGCAGTGCCTTTAACAAAAGTTTTATCATATTCTAAAGTAAGTCTACTATCATTAGCTGGAAAAGGTACTTGAGAGTCGGTTGTGCCATTACTTTTAGCAAGTTTTCCTGACTTCGTTCTTCCACTAATATTATCCTCTTCTGTTTGAGAATAATTAATATCTAAATAAGCAATCCACTTATTTTTTTTATCTTTTTGGAATTGATTGCCAGTTAGAAGTTCGGCTATTAGTTTTTTAGTTTCTTCATTGGTATTAGGATCTTCAAGCATTGTTTTGACCATAAAATCAACTTTCACTCTTGAGTCCATCTTAAGTAAAATAGACAATAAATATAACTTGATATCAGAATTTTTTGGATAAAGTTTACTCAGTCTTTCCAGGGTAGCAATGGTTGATTTAACATTACCTGATTTTTCTTGTTGCTTTGCATAATTTAAATTTAATTCTAAATCTGTTGGGTTATCTAATATCTCTTTGTATGTAACAATTGAAGATATCGCTTTTGAATTAAAAATTAATAATAAAGAGAAAATTAAACTTAAAAGCTTAGCATTTTTTAAATACATAAATATTTTAGGTTCAACCCTATATTAAAAGAAATTTTATGATAACTAATTTATGTCGCGACGAAGTTGTTCTATTTTAATTTTCTTTTGTAGGCTCCGATTTTTATCATATAACAGGTTAAATTTTATTTTTTTATTAGTTCTAATAGAAATTGTCTTTGCATTTCTCACCTCTACGTTGTCGGCTACAGCACTTAAAGGTCTCTTTTTAAAATTTAAATTTTTTATCAATATTTTTGAATTATCATCAATAATTTTACCCCTCCATCTTCTGGGTCTAAATGCACTAATCGGAGAAATTGATAATTTTTTTGAATTTAAACTTAAAATAGGTCCATGCACTGACAAATTATAAGCTGTGCTACCTGCAGGAGTCGATACCAACACACCATCGGACACTAATTCTTTTATAATTGGTTTCGAGCCGCTATAAATTGAAATTGATGCAGCTTGTCTGCTTTGCCTTAAAATAGAAACTTCGTTTATTGCAAGATGTTTTTTAACTTTATTATTTTTATTTTTTACATTCATTTCTAATGGAGATATAGAAATTAGTTTTGAATTATTTAGTTTATTTAATAAATTTTTTGTAGAAAACTTATTCATAAGAAAGCCATAGTTCCCAGAGTTAATTCCATAAAAATATTTTTTTTTACTAATATTTTTTTTCAACGTTTGTAACATGAAGCCATCACCACCTATTACTATTATAATATTAAATTTGTGTTTAATATTTTTAAGTATTTTCTTAGATATAATATTTTTTATTTTAATAGATTTCTTATTGTTATCTGAAATTATTTGAACTTTATTTTTACTAAATAAATTGGTTTTCATAAATAATCATTTAATACTACTTAAAGTATTTATCAATTTAATTTGGTTAGATATTCTTTGTCTATGGTAATTTTGAAATGATAATTTGTTATAATTTTTAAAGATTTCGTGAAACATATTCTCAAAATGATCTTCATTACTACTAAATATAATTGACTTAATTTTGTTGTTTTCAAATATTTTAATGTGGGTGGGTTGATTTTTTAATTTGCTAAAAAATTTATCTACATAAATGGATGAATTATTGAAAAAAAATTCAATATTGTTTGTATAATTTTGTCCTTCTCCCCAGAAATAAAATCTATTAAAGTTTTTATTTTTAATTGTAAAGTATCCCCTTAAGTCTACTTTTTTTCTAATTTTTAATTGTTCTATTTTTTTTTTATCTATTGACATGTTGTTAAATAAATAGTTTTCAACTGATATCTGGTAAACAGCTGCGTCATAAAAAAAACCATCACCTAATTTTTTTTTATATCTTTGATTATCTTTATTTAGCGATGGAAATCTAAAGTTAGATACAACATATCTTAGTTTTCCTCTTTTTTTTTCATTTATTAATTTTTTTAATTTATAAAAAATAGGATGGTATAAGTGCATAAATGTTTCAAAAATTAATTTTTTTTTCTTTTTTGATAAAAATAATATTTCTTTTAGTTTATTACCATCAGTAAGAAATGGTTTTTCACAAATTACATGAAAACCAGATTTTAATGATTTAATAATATACTTTTCGTGTAATTTATTTGGACAACTTATGTAAACAAAATCAAACTTTTCTTTAAAAAATCTATCTTCATTTAAGGTTTTAAAATTTTTATATTTTGTTTTTTTATTTCTTAAAATTCCACTAATTTTTAATGAACTATTTTTTGCTAATACAGATAATATATTTTTTTCAAAATGATATCCAGGGCCAATAATTCCTATAGTTTTTTTAACCATTATTTATAATAAACTTAGTATAGCTCTTAAGTGTGGACCTACTATTGGTCCATGTTTAATTAACTTATCTATTTCCCATAAAGTTAACCATTTATATCTTTTACTTGGTAACTCTGGTTTTCCGTTATATTCAATAATCCAATGTAAATTTCTTTTTTTAAACAATCTTCCCCCATCTTCAGTCACCCATAATTTCTTTATAGTACTAAAATTTTTTCTAAAAAATTTATTTAAAACTTTATTTCTCTCTCCATGATGTACTCTATCAAGATTTGAATATGTTCCTTGTAATGAAGGGCTTAATTGTATGTCGTTATAATTACCTGGCTCGTATTTTGCATCTATTAGATAGTGTGGAATATTATTTATTTTACACCTTACTAATCCAATTATTCCACCTTTATAACCAACTTGTGTTAAAAAAGGCTGATCCCAAGTCGAAATTTCTCTGTTTGACTTACTTACTCTCTTTCCCTCAACAATAAAAAATTTTTTACTTTGATGCGTTATGTTTCCTTTTTTTTTATTGTAATTCCATTTATTGAGCTTTTCTAAATGAATATTTTTGACAACACTTTTATCTATTTTTCTAATGTTATGATACCAATTAATAATTTTGTTAATATCTGAATTTTTCCAATTATATAATTTTTCTATTGTGTTCTCGTATAGGATTTGATTTTTTTTATAATAAATTTTTTTCCTTTTTAAATAGCTTAAATAATCGCTTAACATTGTTTGATATTTCATTTTATTTGATTTCATAAAATTATTTATCTATCCAATCTTCATATTTGTCTAAATTATCTGATACATATTTTGGTAAATCGTCTTTGGTTAGTCTTGATAAGTTAATACTTGGATCATTTGGTTTTCTATTATGTGCAAACATAACTTTTTTTTCATTAATCATTGATTTTATATCTTTTAAGCCTATTCCGCTATCCTCAACTTCATTATGGTGCCCAAAGTTAAGCATTTTATCTTCTATTTCCTCAGGAGATTTTAAATTTGAAAAATGCCAACCTCCATCTTCAATGATTTTAATGTTCATATATTTGGTTTTAGAAAAAAAAGTATCCAATCGCCATAATGGATATTTTTTGGGCTTTATATATTTAAGCCAAGTTGGGCTAAGTAAATTTTTAATTTTGCAAGCTCTTGTGCCATACCATGGGTGTAGATCGTAATAAAGATTAAACTTAAAATAACACAATTTAAGTTTAGCAATCAGAATATAATTTTTAATATTTTTAAAATTAAAATTTTCATACTTGGGTATTTCGTCGCTATCATTAAGAGTAAATATATCTTCTGAATTAGCATCTTTTAAGCATTTAACCGCTGCATCATAAGATTGCTCTATTCTTTTTAAACTATTTAATCTTTTTTGGTTACTTTGTTTTTGTAAAGAGTCTGACTCATTAATTTTAATTATTCCATCAGGTTCATTATCAATTACTTTATAAATAATTTTATCTCTAAATTTTTTATAATTTTCAATATCAAAATTTAAATTTTTTTTTTTACCACTATGGGAATGTCTTGCTTCTATAACTATAAACTTATCCACGTATTGATTTAAGGCATTGAGCCTAAGATCAAAAAGCATAGGCTCATTGTAATATGTGATGCAATCAAAAATTTTCATTCAGAGAGTGGTGCCCTCGGCCAGACTCGAACTGGCACTCCCAAAAGGGCAAGGATTTTAAGTCCTTTGTGTCTACCAATTTCACCACGAGGGCATGAGTTATTTTCATGAGTGTTTATGCCAATATTTATAATTGAACAAGGTTAATAAGTAAAATTTTTTTATTTTATCTCCCTAGTTTCTAGTCTGTTTCTAGTTATCCTATAAAATCCAATAAATTATCAATAACTTGAGACACATAAATTAATTTTAATATTATCCAAATTTTAATTAATCTTTATTTTTGTTTTTCTTTTGCTTTTTGTATATCTGACATAGTTATGATATGACCAGTTTTATTAACCGTATCCTGATATTTTTGGTGTGCTTGAATCCAATCTTTTCTTTGTTGTGAGCCGTATGCACCCATATCCATTTTATTTAATTCTTCCCTCATTTTCATAACATCCTCTTTAGTAATCTTTGCCATTGCTTCTTTTGCAGCTTTTTCTGCCGCTTCTTTTGCTGCTGCTTTTGCCTCTTTCGCTGCCACAGATGCTGCTGCTTCTGCTGCCTCTTTGGCTGCTGCCGCCGCCGCCGATGCTGCTGCCTCCACTGCTTCTTTAGCAGCTGCTTCTGCTGCTGATGCTGCTGCTGCTGCTGATGCTTTTGCTTCTGCCGCTGCATCTGCTGCTGCTTTAGATGCTGCACTAGCTGCATCTTTTGCTGCTTCATTTGCGGCATTTTGTGCTGCCTCGTTAGCCGCTGCTGCTGCTTTGTCGGCAGTTGCTTTTGCATTTTTAGCTGTTTGTGAAGCAAGTTCAGCAGATTTTGTTGCTATTTCCGTTGCTTCAGAATTTTGAAAATTTTTTCTTATATCGTTAACCTCTCCTGCTTCAATTGCTTTCTGAATTTCTTTAATCGCGTTATTTGCAGCAATGGGATTTTGAGAATATGCTAGACCTTTTATAGCATTCCATTCTGCACTGGCAGCTACATTGGCATCTGTGGCGGCTTTAAATTTATCTAAATCAAATGTACTTTTGACTGTTCCAGTTGCCTCGTCAAAATAATTTTTACCCTGTGCTTCAAGCGCTTTACTAAATGAATCGTGGCTTTTTAAATAAGCTTTTTGAATTTGCTCTTTTGTTACTACTTTAATTTCTTTGCCAACAACCTTTGAACTTGCAACTTCTACAGCTACAGATGTTGCATCTTTTGCAGCTTGTGAAGCATTGTTTGCACTAATTTCTGCAGTATTTATTGCTTTGCTTAAAGATGAAAGTTGTTTATCTAATTCTTGTTTTTTTTCTAATAATGATTTGTCGTTTGAATTTTTGATCTTTGATTTTAAATTATTTATATTATTTGATATTTCATTTTCTTGAGATTTTAAATCTTTTAAATTTTTAGTTGCTATCACAGATGCTTGAGTTAATTTTAGAGCCTCAATAGATGTTTCCTCCATTTTTTTATAACTTTCTATAAATTCATTTGGTATATCCTCATATTGGAAAGTCATTGATGAAGTTTCTAATTGTAAGTTAGTCATTTTTTTAAAAGCATCTGTTGCCTCTGGACTTAAATTATCTCCTTTGGCGACATGATTTGAAAACCAATTTTCTTTAGCAAATTCATATTCTTTTTGTAATGACTGGCCGTAAGCATTCATTATACTTATTTTTTCAGCCTCAATAGCAGCTTTTCTTTGTTCGGGTTCAATTAAATCTCTGTAAACGGTACTTAATTGATTTAATTGTTCTAGAGACATATTGTCGGTTAAATTTTTATCTTTGATGTTATCAAGATCACTAAGATTATTATTTAGTGCAGCCTCAACGGCTGCTGCTCTAAATGCAATTGAACCAGAACTTGATTTTAATAGTGCGTTTTCGTATTCTGGACCATTAATCGTAGCTACAATTGATGCTGAAAGCCCTTGTTTATCTATACGAGCATTTTTACTGTAAATAATATTTTGTTTTATTCTCTCTATTTTATCACTATTAACTTTTCCAGACAGTATGCTTTCAACTTCATTAGCTAATTTTTGTAATTCTGCCTCGCTGCTATTTCTACCAAACTCTATAACACTTTCTTTTACAGCTTGAGTAGCTTTTTCAGAAGCAACATATTCATCCATTAATTTATCTAATTCACTTTGTGAAAACTTTTGTACTTCAAAATTAGGATTATTCTCAAGTTTTTGCCAAATATTTTTTGAAACATTTTTTTCAATTTGGATGTTGCCATTGTATATAGCATCAATACCAGTCTTAATTTCATCATCATTCAATCCAGCTAACTTTCCAAATTTTTCCATTTCAAAAGCTCTAAGCTTTTTTGGGTCTCCGGATTGTAAAGCTTCATATTGTCTAACTGAATTTTTTACCTGAGTAGGAGTTTCTCCAATTATATCTTTATATTTTAGAGTTTCTTTTAGACTGTTTTTAAGTGTATCTGTTGTAAATTTTGTATAAACTTCATTTATTCTACTATCTTTTACACCAGCTTTTACAATTGTATCCGAAATTTTTTTTACATCAAATCCCTTTTCAGTTAAGTCACCAACGTTTTTGGAAAGATCAACTACTGCCAATTCTTTGTTTACATCAATCCTTTTTGTCATAGATATAATTTTATCCATTTCTGATTTTGAAAATTCTTTTCCTTTTTTTACGATTTCACTTTTAAATTGACTAGGAATTTTTTTAGTCACATCCGAAACTGCAATTTCAACTAATGCAATTGCAGCTAATGCTCCATCAATATCGCCTTCATCATAACTTTTATCAATAAAATTAGTTGCCTCATCAATCTCTTTAAGTGCTTTAGACAAAGCTCTTTCGGTCGAAATATTTTTAGCAATCAAATCAGCTTTGGCCTGTGCAGATTTTAACGCTGAAATATCTTTTATATTTCCTTTTCCTAATATTGTTCCTGTTTGTAATTTTGATTGATATGAAGTTCCTCCAAGTACACTAAGCGGTTTATAAGTTACAATATTGCTCCCCGGACTTGAATTTACTACGACACCAAATCCACCACCTGCCAATGGAACCACAGGGTTTTTTATAGAGTTGCTTTCTAATTTGGATATTTCCTTGCTTAGAGAATTTAATTCATTTCTAATATCATTTAAAGTCTCTGCGTATGAAATGTTATTAAGTGAAATAAAACAGTTCAAAATAAATAAAGTGAGAAATAATTTTTTCATTTATTTTTTTTTTCCTCTAACTTCGCCTTATATTTTGCTAATGTTTCCTGATACTTCGTTATCAATATTTTTTTTTTTCTCATTTCTGGGCTAATATCAACTTTAATAGATTTCAAATTATCTTTATTTAAAAAATTACCTAACAACAATTGACCATCAATTACATCTCTTGTGTTATCAAACATTGTAAAACCTAAGGCCTCTCTCATTTTAATCCTACCATTATTCATGTTGATTAAACCAAAAATTTTTTTTTCATCATCATTTTTTTTGAGTTTCATTAATCCCTCATATTCATCCCTCTCATATCTTGCTAAAGTCTTTTTAATTTTTCTTAAATTTCCATTAAACATTATTTCAAACCAAGCCATTCCTATTATCATATCACCAGGATATTTAGTATTCCATTCCTCTCCTCTACGAACAAAAATTTCAAAAACTTTTTTGGCAGCTAATTTTTCAAAACACAATTGTGATTTACACCCTTTTTGTTCATTTAAAAGTTCTTGTGGAGATTTAAAATCATTAGGTATTTTTAATTTTAAAATATCACTCTTTTTAATACAATAATTTAATTGTGTGTAATTTTTATTTTTAAAACTTGGATATTCTTCTTTTAATTTGGCAAATTTGAAGGGATCCTTTTTTGTATATTTTATACATTTTTTATTTTTTTCCTTCTCAATTTGATTTTCTATTTCTTGCTTTAAATTTTCGTCTATATCTATTTTTTTAACACTTTGCTGTAAAGATTTTTGCTTTTCTTTACTTGAAATTTTTGTATTAACAATTTCTTTTTCTTTTTTTGAATTTTTTATAATCTTTTTATTTACAGTTTCTTTCGTTTTTTTAGTCTCTAATGATTTTTTTTCATAGTTTTTATCATTAATTATTTTTTTTGCCGCATCGTATTCTTCAGCATTAATTGTTCCTGCATCTAAAAGTTTTTTTAATTCTAATAAATCTTTTTTTTTTTCATTTGAAGATGTTTCACCTACAAAACAAAATAAAATTATAGATAAATATAAAATTACTCTCATAATTATTGTTTATTTAATAATTTTTTTTTAGCTTTATCAAAGTCTTTTTGGGTTAAAGCTCCTTGATCTAATAGTTTTTGAAGACCTTTTAATTTTTCAATTAAATCTGGATTATCAGTGTCGAAAATAGGTATATTTACATTTTCTGAAACAAATTTATTTTGAAGTAAGAAATTTTCTAATTCCTTTTTAGACAAATTTTTAGGTATTTTAATCGTTTTTTTATTTAAAGAATTTTTCCACTTAATATAATTTTTTCGAGCGAAAAAATAACATTTACCTGAAACATTATTTTCATTAGCCCATTCCTCACAGCTTTTTATAATTTTAAACCTCATTGTTTCTTCACACCCATGTGTAAATTCTCTTGGGCAATACCAATAACTATAATATTTTCCACTAACATGTAGAGCGAACCAATCAGGATTTCCTTTTTTATTATTTAGATAGTTATAAAGTGCACTAATAACTTTTGTTGACAAAATAACGTCACCATTTCCATAAGGTGTAGCATAAGTTTTATTAATTGATATTACCAATAGTATTGTTGAAAAAAAAAAAGTAAGAATTTTTTCACGCATTATTTAAACGCCATTTTATCAAAATATGTATTATTTATTCCAATTCTTAATTGATCTTGCCGACTTTCTGTATCAGCAAAGTTATAGCAAGATACATAAACATATTTTTTTCCTTTAAGATCAATCCAGGTGGTGGTTCGTGTTCCTTTTGCAAATGATTTTGAGAAAGGTTCTGTACCCATATCATCTATTCGTATAATTATTTTTTTGTATTTTGAAGATATATCTGCAATTATTTCCTCTCTTTTAGCAAAGCACTCGGCAATATTATCCTCATAGTCTTTAACAGCTTCTATAGCGATTATTTTTTGTTTCTTATCTTTTTTTTTGAAAGAAAACTGTGTGTAATCATACTCAGGAAAAAAAGTTGATTTATTAAATTCTAAAGTTGTTATATAATTTTCATTATAGTATTTCCGATATACACCTTCTGAAATTTGTGTTTTTGATAATTTGTCAGTCAGAACCATGCCTATTGAAAACCCACTTAATTCAAACTTTGTTTTAGCTAAAACTTGAGATGGAAAAAAATAAGTAATAATAAATAAAAATATTATTAGTATAAATTTCATAAAATTATTATATTTTAACACCATGATATGTCCAATTCCATATTTTTTCAATTAACCAAGTGAATAAAGATCTTAAAGTCATTATTTAACCTCTAAATTTTCACCAAATATTTGCGCTAAAAATAATAATACAAAAAGCAAACCAAGACCAATAATTAATGATAAAATATATGGTTTCTTTCTTTTTGATACAATTAAACCAACAAATACCCATATTGGAGTTAAGTATATTGACAAAAAGAAAATTAAAGAAATGTATAACAAAAAATTATCTTGAAAGTCACGACTAGCGCTTATGGCTGCAATTATTCCTCCTAAAATATTAACAACAAGAATATATAATATTGGATAAGTGAACGATGCATGCCAGGGACTATCATTGTATAAATTCTTGATGCTATTCCAGATTTTTTTCATTTATTCCAAATTGCTATATTTATAAAAAATTTTCCCAAATTCGTCCCAAATTTCTTTAGTGGAATCTATATAAGACGTGCCACTTTTATCAGTTTTTAAAAATTACTCTAACTGTCTGTATATTTCACTATTAGTATCTTCTCTAATGGTATCGCCAAACTTTGTGTATTTAAAGATATGTCTTAATGCTACTGGAATACCATCTAAAGTATAAAAGATCCCATCATTCATTTGTGTAAATGTGAATTGGCTAAAAGGGCTTTTAATAGATTTAATTGTTTTTGATTTTCTTTATGACACCATTTAAGAAATTCTTTTGGTTTCTTAAATATTTTTTTTTCAAAGTGCATTGATAGGTTATACAGCATCACAACCTTATACAGTTTTGATATATCTTCATCTGTAGCATTGACGCCATCAATAAATCTTTTATTTTTAGGTATTAGTTTTTTCACAATTAAAACTATATTATTTCATCTATCTAGTTTCTAGTTTGTTTCTAGTTTGGTAGAATTTATTATTCATATTTTCCAATAAAAATAATTAATTGTTTATTCAAAGTGTAGGATTTAATAGGATTTAAGACTGTATGAGACTGTGTGAGACTATAAATTTACTCTATCCTCTGCCTTTTAAGTCCTTTGTGTCTACCAATTTCACCACGAGGGCATGAGTTATTTTCATGAGTGTTTATGCCAATATTTATAATTGAACAAGAGGAATAAGTAAATTTTTTTTATTTTATCTCCTCAGGTTCTAGTTTCTCGAAGCTTTAAATATTATATTTTGTGAAATAGGACCAGGTATATAAGTATTAATTGATCCACTATTATATACTTTAATTTTTTTTGAAATATTTTTTATATATTTATTAACATCTACATCATTTATCTTTAAATTAGTTGTATGATTTGTAAGAAAATATCTAACTTTGCTTGAATTGTATTTTAATAATTCAGAAACTGTGAATGAAAAAATTTTGTAATCTTTAGAAAACTTTTGAACAATCAGGGTATTTTTTATAGTATTTAGATAACTATTTTTTTTTCCAAAAAATATTTTTTCTAGTATTTCTTTTAAAGTCATTGGAATATAATAATTTTTTTCAAAATTTTTTAAAACATTTAATTGGTAGCTACAAAAACCATCATTAAATGAAATACGGTCATTAGCTTTAATTAAATTAGAATTAAACAATATTTCAATTAGGCTTAAATTTCCTACACAAAAACTAACTTTTTTTGACAA